>JBDSIP010000420.1:0-17475 GCA_039917915.1 Thermoflexales bacterium | reverse complement strand
GACTTTGATAACGCCTATCTGTTCAGCGAGCTGCCGGCCGGGATCGCCGGCAAAGTGATCGCCGACCGCGACAGGGACGGGATCGCGACCTATCCGGATGTCCTCATGCAGGGGGTTCAGGTCGCGATCAGCGGGACCGCAACGGGCGGCGGCGACATCTTCAGCAGCACAACGACCAATGCTCAGGGCACTTTCCTGTTTCTCAACGTGCCAACGGGCGTCTACGACGTGATCTCCGGGATTGTGCTCGGCGAGTACGCCGACTTTGATAACGCCTATCTGTTCAGCGAGCTGCCGGCCGGGATCGCCGGCAAAGTGATCGCCGACCGCGACATGGACGGGATCGCGACCTATCCGGATGTCCTCATGCAGGGGGTTCAGGTCGCGATCAGCGGGACCGCGACCGGTGGCGGCGCCATCTACAGCAGCACAACGACCAACGCTCTGGGCGCCTTCTTGTTCCTCAATGTGCCGACGGGCGTCTACGACGTGATCGAGACCCAGGTCTCGGTCTACACCGGCAAGGCGATCTTCGACGGGCCTGAGACGGTCGGCGTCAACGGCGGGATCACGACGACCAATGACGTCATCGCGAGCATTCCGTATACCTCCGGGACCAGCGCGACCGGCTACATCTTTGCCGAGTTCTTCGGCGCGTCGCTGGCCGGCAGCGTTTACTTCGACGTTGACGAAAACGGATTCTTCTCAACGGGCCAGGGCGACGTGGGCATCCCCAACGCCACCCTCAACCTGACCGGCATCGACTACCGGGGCGCACCGCGCACTTATACCGCCACGACCAACAGCGGAGGCAACTACACCTTCTCCGGCGCCGCGCCAGGCACGTACACGCTGACCGAGCAACAGCCGGCCGGCTGGAGCGATGGGGCGGAGCGACTCGGGTATGTGTCGCACCCGGCCAGCTCGTGTAACCAACCGTGCGGGACGATCGCCGCCAACGACACGATCACCGGCATCCCCCTGAAGAGCGACAGCATCGGGGCGGACTATCTGTTTGCCGAGAAGCAGGCCGGCATCGGCGGCTTTGTCTTCCGCGACAACAACAATAACGGGTTCAAAGACTCGGGCGAGCCCGGCCTTGGCGGCGGAAATATCCAATTGAGTGGGTTCACCGCGTTGGGCGCGCCGGTCACGCTCGTGTCGGGCGTCGACGCGGGCAGCGGGGCGTATCGCTTCACCGGGATTGCGACCGGGACGTATACCCTCACCCAGCTCATCCAACCGGCCGGCTATCTTGATGGCCGCGAGGGCGTCGGGACCTTTGGCGGCGTCACCGGCACAGGCGATCTCATCGCCGGCATCGTCGTCACCCAAATGCTCGACTTCGACCCGGGCTATGTCTTCGGCGAACTCCTGCCTGCCACAGCCCATGCCGTCGCCTGGTTCGACGTGAACGGCGATGGACAGCGCCAATACGACGAGCCGCTGCTTGAGGGCGCCCAGTTCGTCCTAAGCGGCACGACCGATATCGCCAGCCAGGTCCGCCTCACCCAGACCAGCGGCGTGAATGGGGACACAACGTTTAGCAACCTGCGCCCGGGAAACTACCTCTTGCTTGGCACGCAGCCCGCCGGCTATGTCGACGGGGCCGAACGCGCCTGCAGCTACACTTCGTCGGCCAGCAGCGTCGTCGTTGACAACGACGTTATCGCGCTGACGTTCTACCCGGGCGGGACCGCCAGCAACTGCCTGTTTGGCAAAGGCATCAGCGGTGTAAGCGGCTATGTTTTCCTCGACGCGAACAACAACGGCATCCGCGAGAGCGAGAGCGGCCTGAATGGCGTCTCGCTCCAACTGACCGGCGTCCAGACCGACAGCACGCTGGTCACCCGCACCGCCACGACCAACGCCTACGGCTTGTACTTCATCAGCGGCCTCACCGGCGGGAGCTACATCATCGCCGAGACCCAACCCGGCGTCTATCTGGATGGGCGTGAACAGTTGGGCGCGCTGGGCGGATCCGTCGTTGACGCGGATGCGGTCCAGTTCAGCATGATCGAGGGTCAGAACGCGGGCGGCTACAACTTCGGCGAGCTGCCAGGCGCGAGCCTGAGCGCGCGGGTCTACTTCGATGTCGACAACGACGGCGCGGCCGACTTTGGCGAACTGCCCATCGCCGGCGTTACGGTCACCCTCATCGGCACGACCGATATCGGCATGCCGATCACCCTGGCCAGAACAACCGACGCCGGCGGTCTGACGATGTTCTCCAACCTGCGGCCCGGAACCTACGCCCTGGTCGAGACCCAGCCCGAGGGCTACACCGACGGCAAGGACACCCCTGGCGGCGCGGGTGGGGCGAGCGACGGCGATGACGCCATAACCGGCATCGCGCTTGGCGTGGCCCAGAGCCCGTCCGTGTATCTGTTCGGTGAGCGGCAGACCGGGCTGAGCGGGTATGTCTTCCGGGATGGAAACAACAATGGCGTCCGCGAGAACGGCGAGAGCGGCGTGATCAACACCCTGGTCAGTCTGACCGGGACGACCAGCGGCGGCGCGCCGGTCAGCCTGTCCAAACTGACCAACGCGGCCGGCTTCTACAGCTTCGGCAATCTCGTGACTGGCACGTATCGGTTGTCCGAGCTTCAGCCCATCGGATTGCTCGACGGCAGAGAGCAGACCGGCACGATCGGCGGGCTGCCGCGCGGAGCAGCCGGCCAGGACAGCATCGACCTCAATTTCGCCGAGGGCGAATACGGGGTCGAGTACAACTTCGGCGAGCTGCTTCCGGCGAGTCTGAACGGGATCGTCTACTTCGACGTGAACGGCAGCGGCCAGCAGGACGGCGTTGAGCCCACGATCCAACAGGCTCGGGTGACATTGACCGGCCGGGATGACCTGGGCCAGGCGATCAGCACGACTCAACTGACAGACCCCAGCGGCGCGTTTGGCTTTGCGGGTCTGCGCCCGGGAACCTATACCCTGACCGAAGTGACGCCAGCCGGCTACACCGACGCCGCGGATCGGGTGGGAGGTGCGGGCGGGACGCTGGTCCCGAGCGACACCATCGCCGGCATCAACCTCAGCCCCGGCGCGCAGGCCAGCGGGTATCAATTCGGCGAAACCCTCAACGGGATCAGCGGCTACGTTTATGCCGACGCCAACGCCAGCGGGACGCGCAACAATGAGGCCGGCATCCCCCAGGTGACCCTGATTCTGACCGGGACCACGACCCTGTCCCAGACCGTCATCCGGGTGGCCCAGACCGACGCGAATGGTTTCTATGCGTTTGGCGAGTTGTCTCCGGGCAGCTACCGGGTGCGCGAGCTGCAGGCGGCCGGCTATGTCGACGGGGCCGAGACCGCCGGCGGGCTTGGCGGCACGCCAGGCGGGCCGGGGACCGACCAGATCGACTTCAGCTATGCGGGCGGCTACGGCCCGGATTACAACTTCGGCGAGCTGCTTCCGGCACGGCTGTATGGCTACGTCTTCTGGGATGTGATCGAGGACGGCCGCTTTGAGTCGAGCGCATGCCCGCAGGCGGACGGCTACTTCACCGACGGGGCCGAGACCGCCTGTTTTGGCGGGCGCGGGCTTGAGGGCGGCATCCCCGGCGCGCAAGTCGTGCTGACTGGGGTCGACGATCTCGGCCAGAGCCTGACCCTGACCGCCACGACCAACGAGGCCGGGCGTTACGAGTTCGGCGGGCTGCGGGCCGGGACCTACAGCCTGCGCGAGATCCAGCGCGATGTCGACCTGGACGGCCTGGACCGCGTTTGGCCATCCGGCGCGGCGGCGCTCAGCAATGACTTCGCCAGCGGGTTCGGCCTGACGCCCGGCGCGGAGAAGGGCGCGGTCTTTGGCGAGAAGCCCAGCCTGACCGGCTACGTCTATCGGGATGACAACGACAACGGCCTGCGTCAACCCGACGGCTCATGCCTGGTCAATGAGCCGGGCATCGGCGAGACGCAGATCCGGTTGACGGGCGTCGACATTTACGGCAATCTCATCAACCAGACCCGGACGAGCGCGGGCCGGCGGGTGGCCTCAGCGCTCTATCCTGCCGATGGCTGCCACACCGGTCTGTTCTGGTTCGGCGGGTTGGTCACCGGCACGTATGCCCTGCAGGAGATGGCCCAGCCGGCCGGTTTCTTCGATGGCCGCGAGAGCGTCGGGGCGCTGGGCGGCCTGACCAGCACCAACGACCTCATCGACCGGATCGAGTTCGTCGCCCCGGCCTTCGCGCCGGGCTACCTGTTTGGCGAGCTGCGCTCGGGCATCGGCGGTTACGTCTATTTGGATAAGAACAACAACGGCCTGCGCGAGCCCGAGCTCGGCGAAAGCGACCTCAGCGCGCCGGCCAGCATCTTCCTCACCGGCCTCAACGACCTCGGCCAGCAGATCAGCCAGAGTCTGCAGACCGCCGGCGCGTGGTCGTTCACCGGCCTGCGGGCGGGCGTCTACACCATCACAGAATTGCAGCCGAACGGATACACCGACGGCGCAGAGCAAGCTGGGATTGGCGCGCCCATCCTGGCCGCGGCCAACGATCAATTCGTGATCCAGTTGGCCAGCGGCGCGCAGGCCCAGGACTTCAACTTCGGCGAGACCATTCTGTCGCGCCTGTCCGGCCGGGTGGCCTTTGTCCCCTTCGAGAACCTGCCGAGCGGCTATGCCCCCTATGGCCTGAATGGTGTCGTGGTCGCGCTGGGCGGCCCGGGCGGCATCGTGACGGCGAGCACCGAGGGCGGCGGCTACTTCGAGTTCGGCGGGCTGATCCCCGGCGTCTACTCGCTCACCCAGAACACCTTGCCCCCCGGCTACGTCGCGGATAGCGCGCAGATCTGCAAGGCCGGCGCGCTTGCCGGCACGAGCGGCGACCCGCGTGCGCGCGCGCTGCGCAACATCAGCCTGCAGTTTGGCGATGTCGTCGCCGCATGCGACCTGCGCAACGGCCCGGTGCTGAGCGGAACCGTCTACGCCGATCACAACGACAACGGCGCGCAGGACGCGGGCGAGCCCGGCATCAGCGGAGCGGGCCTGACCCTGCTTGGCACGACCAGCGCCGGCGGGTTGGTGACCCAGACCTTCCCCAGCAGCGGGCCGTATCCGGCCGGCGTGATCGGCGGCTACAACCTGTATGGGCGTTGGGCGTTTGGCGGCCTGCTGACCGGCACATACCGCGTGGTCGAGTCGCAACCCGGCGGCTATTTCGATGGCAAGGATGCGCCCGGCACGCTCGGCGGGTTCGCCTACACCGAAACCGGCGGCGTCGACGTCATCGCCGGGATCGCCTACACCCCCAACCTCATCGCCCAGCGCTATCTCTTTGGCGAGCTTGCCCCGGCCGCGCTGTATGGAACGGTCTTCAATGACCAGAACGCCAGCACGCTCTACGAATACAGCGAGCCCGGCATCGTCGCGGATCTCATCGCCCGCGGCATCGACGACCTCGGTCAGAGCGTGTGGCTGACCTTCACCACCAACGCGCCCTATGGCAGCTACCTTTCAGTGGGCCAATTCGCCTTCAGTCTGCGCCAGGGCGTCTATACGCTCACCGAGCTGCAGCCATCCGGCTACACCGATGGCTACGACACCCTGGGCGGGGGTGGGGGCGTGCTGGGCAATGATCAGATGTCCTTCATCTCACTCGGATGGGGCCAGCAGGCGTATGGCTACAACTTTGGCGAACGCCAGAGCGGCATCGTCGCCCTGGTCTACGACGATCGCGATGGCGACGGCGCCTACTACGCCTCGGACTTCCGTGGCTATCCGATGCCCTGCGCGATCAGCACCGGGTCGGATCGCCCGCTGCCCAACGTGGTTGTGTGGATTACGTCCACGATCGGCACAGTTCTGAGCCGGACGACCGACAGCCTCGGCCTGGTGACGTTCTCCGATCTCCCGGCCGGGACATGGGTGCTGAGCGAGACCCAGCCCGCCGGCTACTTCGATGGGCCCGAGACGATCGGCACGCTCGGGGGCGTTCTGGAAGCCAACGATCGCATCGGCGGGATCGTCATCGGCGCGCAGATCTTTGGCAACTGCTATCGCTTTGCCGAGCGCGCGCCCTCATCGCTGAGCGGCTATGTCTTTGTCGATGCCAACAACAACGGCGCGCGTGAGGGCGGCGAGGCCGGCATCGGCGGGGTGACGGTCACCCTGACCGGCACGACCGCCCTGGCTGCGCCATTTGAGATGGTGACCCGGACCAACGCCAGCGGGATCTATAAGTTCGCCGGCATCCCCAACGGTGTCTACGAGCTGCTCGAGACCCAGCCCGATTACGTCGACGGCCTCGATCGGGCCGGTACGGGCGGCCCGGACGATCCCTTCGGCCCGGGCGGCGCCGCCCTCGATGACCGCATCGTCGGGCTGGTCTTCGCCCGCAGCATCGATGCGCTGAACTATACCTTTGGCGAGCGCAACAGTGGGTTGAGTGGTTACGTTTACTGGGACCAGAACGGGGACGGCACGCGGGCCCTGACCGAGACCGGCCTGACCCCGGCTTTTGTCACCGTGCGCGGGGTGGATGCGAATGGCGCCGGCGTGAATCGAGTCGCCCAAACCAACCCCAACGGCTACTACAGCTTCGATCTGCTGCCCGGGTCGTACTGGATCGAGCAGCGTCAACCCTTCGGCTATCTGAGCGGCCAGGCGAACATCGGCAGCGTCGGGGGCGTGCTCAGCGGCACGAACGTCATCACCGGGATCGTGCTCGGCGCGGGCGGGGCGGGCCTCAACTACAACTTCGGCGAGGTCGAACCGGCGGCCCGCGCGCTGGCTGCGGCGATGGAGCTCGACGTGAGCGGCCTGCCGCTGCTCCACGCGCCTGAGGCTGCGCCGCTCATCGCGGCGAGCCTGATCGCGGATGGCAACGCCAAAGCCGGCGTGGGGACCGCGCCAATCGGGGCGTTCCCGATCGCCGGCGGCACATATGTCTACCTCGGCACCGGCAACATGATCTTTGCCAACCAGGCCAACAGCGCGCCCAATACCTTTGGCCTTGGCCGGGGCGCCACGCTGGCTCTCACGATGACGGTGCCGACGACGGCGACCTGCATGGCCTTCGACTTTGGCTTCTACAGCGAGGAGTTCCCCGAGTTCGTCGGGAGCGCCTTTAACGACACCTTTGACGCCTTCATCGATGGCGCGCCGTTCGCCCGCGACAGCCAGGGCAATCGGATCAGCATCAACAGCGTCTTTGGGGCGACGGCCGGCAATGCGGCGGGAAGCACCTATGACGGCGCCACTCCGCGCCTGCGGGCCCAGACCCCGGTGACGCCGGGCATGACCACGGTCGTGAGCTTCACCATCAGCGACACCAGCGATGACAGCTATGACAGCGCGGTTCTGATCGACCGGCTGCGCTTCGGGCGCCCGGTCGAGGGCGGCTGCGAACCGGGCGCGAGCCTGCCATATGCCGTAGCGCTGGTCAAGACCGTCGGGGTGCAGGCGGATGTGTGCGCGCCGACCCAGGCCATCACCGTCACCCGCAACACACTGGTCAACTACTGTTACTCGGTCGTCAACAGCGGCGACCTCACCCTGAGCACTCACAGCCTCTACGATCCGCTGTTTGGGAACCTGCTGACAGACCAGCCCATCACACTCGTTCCCGGCGGCGCGTTCTCGCTCACCCGGAATGTCATCGTCACCCAGGCCCAGAACAGCCTGGCGGTGTGGGCGGCCTACACCGACACGACCCACGCCTTCAGCACAACGTCGGGAAGCAGTGCGCGGGTGAACCTCGCCTCGGCCGGCGACGCCACGCTGCTGGTGTCCCCGCCGATCGCAACCGCCCGGGTCGGCGTGCCGATCACGGTGGCGGTCTGGATCAGCGGGGCGGTCAACTTCGGCAGCTTCGAGACGGTGCTCGCCTTCGACCCGGCCCTGGTAAGCGCGACCGGCGTGACCTACGGCGACTTCGCTGGGAGCACCGGCCGCAGCGTGATCGCGGTGCCGGTCGTCTATGCGGCCGGGAGCGTGCGCTTTGGCCAGGCCACGATCGGCGCCGCGCCGGGTCCGAACGGCGGCGGCGTGCTGGCCTGGGTGACATTCACCCCATTGCTGACCGGCACGACTCCGCTCACTCTCAGCCAGTCGATCGCGACGAGCGTGTCCAGCGACGGTTATGCATTGACCCGGCAGAACGGCGCGCTCACGATCATCCAGACCAAACGGATCTTCATGCCGCTGGTCCTGCGCGGTCCGGCGGCCGCGGCCCACAACGATGCGCCGGCGCTCGCCAGTCTGGCGTTGGCCGGCCTGCTGGCAGGCCTCACGATTCAGCAGCCGCGCGCGGGCCGCCGGCGCGTCCGCAGCGAAAGGAATATGCCAAGACTACAAACCTTTGTCCAAATCGTGCTGGCCATCGCGCTCGGTTTCCCGCTTAGTCTGACGATGGCGCCGGTCCGCGCGGCAGCGCCGCTTATGCCGCAGGCGGTGCTGGCCGGCGCGCCGGCAGGCGAGGCTCTGCCTGCGCCCGCAGCGGCGCTCAGCGCCACGCCCGCCTTCACCAATACGCTGTGTTCGATCGCGCCCCCGGCCGGCAATCCGGGCAAGACCCTTGTTACGAACTCCGGCGCGCTGAACATCACCAGCATCTACGATCAGGTCTCGATGAACGAGCAGGGGGATGTCGCCATGGCCGCGGTCACGGGCCTGGGTGAGGCGTTGTTTGTCGGCCGCGATGCGGCCACGGTTCGCAAGATCAGCGCGGCCTCGGAGAATAGCGAGTTTACGCTTGGCCCGGCCGTGCAGATCAACAACAATCGCCGGGTGGTGGTTCGAGTGCGTTACAACGGCGCCCCGCCTCTGACCACGATCCGGGCCTACAACGCCGAGGAGTCCAGCCCGCAGGATACCTTTGACGTCCTCGCCCGCAGCGGCTTGTTCGGTTACACCTCGGTTCTCGCCCACGCGAGCATCAATGACCAGAACCAGGTCGCCTTCCCCTATCTGACCAGCGGCGGATCATTCGGGGGGCTGTCGACTTACCCGGGCTACGCCCAGGAGCTGAGCGTGGGCGGGCTTCGCCCGGTGATCAACAACCTTGGCCGCACCGTCGTGCGCTACGGCGACACCCCGGCTGCCAGCATTCGGATTTTGCCCTTCGACCTGGCCTCTGGCGGGCATGATGTTGTCGCCAGCGTGGGCGAGTTCCGCGCGACCGGTCAGAAGCCCAGCATCGATGACGTCGACGATGTGGTCTTCTACGCTGACCTGAAACCCAGCGCCCCTTACACCTTGCGTGTTGGCGCGGGGCCGGGGATCTTTATCTCGGTCCCGGGCGATGCCTTCGATCCCGCCCGGACCGTTTACCGGCTGGCGGGCACGGCCTGCAACGGGCTGCTTGAAACCAACGAGCGGCTTATCGATCTGAACAACGATGGCCGGGTTGACCCGGGCGAGGACCAGGGTTTCATCCAGGGCTTCTATCCCGACAAGCGGGTTTCGATCCAGCGCACGGGACTCCCCACCGACACGATCAAGATCGGCTTTGTCGCCCAGGATGGCCGGGGCGTGGCCGTGTTTCAGACCACCTTCCGCGAGACCAACCTTACCCGCAAGGAAGCGGCTATTAACACTGTGCGCCTGGTGGGCGCCGGGGACGCCATCCCGGGTCTCACCGGCACGGTCGATGACGCCCACATCAGCGAGCATTCCAATGCCCAGGGCGAGATGGCGGTTTGGGTCCACACGACGACGGGCCAGACCGCCGTGCTGCGGATGGGCAAACCCCTGCCCAGGCGTCCAGTGCTGCTCGTGCCGGGGATCGGCGGCACGTTTGGGAATGACCGACGATGGTGGCTCCAGCGCGGGGTCAATCCAGAATTCATCGACATTGACCCGCTGCTGGGCGTCTATGACGACCTCATCCAGACCCTCAAGAACGTCGGGTATGAGGACGACCGCGATCTCTTTATCGTCAACTATGACTGGCGCATTCCCCCCACCAACTATGACGGCGTGACGGATGGGATCATCAACGGATTCACCGCCAATGACCTGGTCGACGTCACGTTTGAGCGTGGCGTCGATTACCTTGGCTACTACCTCGAGCGCGCCGCGCGGAAGTGGAAGGAGGCCCACCCCGACCTGCCCGAGCTGGCGGATGTCGACATCATCGCTCACAGCACTGGCGGTCTGATCGCCCGATCCTACATTCAGAGCCCGGCCTATGGCGGCGCGCTCACCGGCCGGCCGGTCGCCGCGCTGCCGCGGGTCAACAAACTGGTCTTTGTGGGAGTTCCAAACCAGGGGGCGGCCAAAGCGTGGAATCCGCTTAACGACAACTGGATTGACGATAACAGCTTCAGGGCCGTGTTGAGCAAGATCGTGGCGGCCCAGTTCTATTTCGTCCACGTCAACCCCAACAATCGGATCACGGGCCCGACTTACGACATTTCCGCTTCGACCATCCAGAGCGATCACCTGAAGTTCATCGCCGACTACGTCCCGACGATCAACGCGCTGGTGGGCACCTACAAGATGCTCCAGTACGGCGACGAGCTGATCGCTCCGGTGTTTGACTTGAACAGCGATCCGCGCGCAAACAAGGTCGTATTGGATCTCAACGATGGCTATGTGGAGCCCGCCAGCGGGGACCCGCGCCACACAGTGTTTGTGGGCCAGGTCGGCAAGGTTCACGTGATCTACGGCGAGGGCCTGGAAACGCCGATGCTCGTCCAGCAGCGAGAGGGCCCTGGCCTGTTCTGCTCTGGCGCCGAGAGCATCGGCACGCTGCTGGATTCGCCCGAGTTATTCAAGAAATACATCGAGAATGAGACCGAGCAGGAGTTGTTTGGCGTGCCGATCGAGGCCGTCCTCGATGCGATAAAAGAGAAGTTCAAGTATGTCGCCGCGCTTCTTGAGGCGCTTGGCATTGTGAAGGCGATTGCCGAGAACCTGCTGGGTGACAAGGTTCCCTTCGATAAATTCGTGACAGAGTGCGCAAAAGCGGCCGAGGAGGCCGATACCGGACTCGGCACCGAAGCGACCCCGGCCGAGATTTGGTGGAAGACCGTCAATGATGCCCCCAACAGCGCCGGGTTTTACTACGTGCGCAAGGGCGATGGGACCGTGCCGGCAATCTCCTCGATGGGCCAGTTTGCGTTGGACACTCGGGTCGAGTTGCACCCGGTCCAGATCAGGCATCTGCCGCTGATGAGCCGCTACGAAACGCAGTTGTTAATGCTGGAGGCGCTTGGTTTCGACTATGCCACGCTGCCTGCGTCAGCAATTTCGCAGGGCCTGGGCAAGTCCTCGGCGAACGCCCTCCAGGTCGCCTACGGCGCGATCGGCGAATTCCTGACCGGCGAGCCGAGCGTGCAGCGCGATATGGCCGAGGAGATTGCCAAGTTCGCCTTTGACCAGTTGCTCGATACCGTCGCCGAGAAGCTGGGCGATGCCGACAAGGAACGCCGCAAGAAGCAGAACAACGGCGCCTGCATTCTGACCCCCGAGGCCGACGAATGCGCGCTCTCAGGGCCGGAGGAAGCAGCCCTCGACATGGTGAAGGCTTATCTCAGCAAGAAGTTCGAGTCGGACGCGCTGCCCTACTGGATGTCGGTCGTCTTCGACCCGGTCGACGGCTATGTCGTCGACGAGCAGGGACGCAGGCTGGGCTACACCGCTCAGGGCGGGCGCCTGAACGAGATACCGGGCAGCTTCTGGATGGGTGACGACGAGGGCTCCGGCGTCGCCTTCATCATCGGCAACAAACCCGTTACCGCGACGCTGCAGCTCATCGGCAAGGGGCTGCCCTATCGTGTCATCGCTGAGATTACCGGCCCGGGCGGTATCACCGGCACCGATCAATCCGGGACGCTTGGACTGGGCCAGGCATTGACCTTGACCCTGCCCACCCCGCTGACCCGGGGCGCGGTTGACAACGAGATCCCGCGCATGACCTGGATCACGCCCACCTCGGCTATGACGGTGCCGCTCTACGGCAGCATCGACGCCAGGCTGCTGGTGACGGACAACAGCGTCGTCACCCGGGTACAGGTCTGGTTTGATCTCGACTCAGCCCCCAGCCCGACCAGCACGTTCGCCCGAATGGATGCCACCCGCGTGCTGAGCACCGAGTATGCGGCCAACATTGGCCCGCTTTTTGGGGTAACCGGCACGCGTGTTCTGGTCGTCGTCGCGGAGGACATTTTTGGCAACGTCAACGTTGCGAAGCAGACCGTCCATGTCGTCGACCCGATCGGTCCGCCGCCCACGCCCACGCCCACGCCGACTGTGACGCCCACCCGGACGCCGACCGCGACGCCCACGTCGACGTCGACCCCGACCCGTACGCCCACGCCGACGGCAACGCCGACCGCCACGCCAACGCGCACACCCGCGCCGGGCTGTTTTGGCGATTACGTGCCAAACGGCTACATCCAGATCAACGACGTGCAGTACGCCGCCTTCCGCTGGAATACCGAGCCGCCCAACCCGATGTATGAAACTCGAATTGATCGAAATGGCGATGCGCGGATCGACATCAGCGACATCCAGGAGGTCGCCGTGCGCTTTGGCACGGACTGCAATCAAGCCAGCCGGCCGCGCCAGGAGCTGGGCGCGCCGCTGACTCTCGACCCGCTGACGTTGCCCCTGGCTGCGGGCGTACCCGTCACTCTCGCGGTGCGCACGGCTGGCGCGCTCAACCTGGGCGGCTTCCAGTTCGACCTGGCCTATGCCCCGGCCGATCTGAGCATCGATGAGATCAGCCTGGGCGAGTTGCCGGTCAGCAGCGGGCGGGCCTTCTACATCATCGGGCCGCAGTTGGTGTCATCCGGCTTGCGTTATGCGGTCTTCAGCCTGAGCGATGCCCCGGCGGGCGCGAGCGGCGCGGGCGCGCTGGCCTGGATCCGGCTCACGCCCAAACGCGATCTGGCCGCGCTCCCGCTGACGCTTGGCGACGGCATGCTCGTTCAACCCAGCGGCGCGCCCGCTTTGCCCTGGCGCGCGTTTTATCTGCCGGCCGTTGGGCGCTAATGCGTTGTTTGATCAGGTTTGGTCAGGTGGATAAGGTTTGATCAAGTTGACGAACTCACCTTATCAAACCTTACCCACTTGATCAAACCTTACCCACCTGATTCCGGCCTTTCGGCGACAATACAGGCATGTCAACGCCACAGCGTTTCCGCAAATTCCTGGTCAAGGTCACCCCTCAGCTCTCGACCATGGTCTTTCTAGCCGCCCTGAACTGGGTCATTGGGATGTTCACCGGCGCCACGTTTCCGTGGGCGATCTTTCCCATCCTGGGGATGAGCATCTCGGTCATCCAGACCTTCAGCCGGATCATGCTGGGCGACGAAAACGAAGTTGCGGCGGCGCTGGCTGAGAACGATCGTGACCGGCGCCGCAATCGCGACCGGGACCGGGATCGCGGACGCGATGAGGCGGTCCAACCGGCGGTCGCGGCCAACCGGCCGCTGGCTGAGGGTCTGGCGGCTCAACTCGCCCAGGCCCGGACCTATCAGAAAGCGGTCAACGATCTTGCCCGCGGCGCGTCCGGCGGACGGCTGACCGAGCTTTCGACCCAGTTTGACGCCTGGGTCAAGTCGGTCGAGGCGATGTCCGGGCGTATCCAGGGCTACAAGGAGAATCCGGTCATCCAGCAGGATCTCACCAGTGTGCCGGCGTCGATCAAGCGCCTGGAGGGCCAACTGGCTTCCGAGACCGATGAGCGCGTGCGGGCGCAGCTCGAGGCGGCCCTGGTGTCCCGCCGCAATCAGCTCGGCGCGCTCGAAAAGCTGGGTGGCACGATGCGTCAAGCTGAGCTGCAGCTTGAGAACACCGTCGCCGCCCTGGGAACGATCTACTCCCAGGCCCTGGCCGGGCAGTCCACCAATCAGGTGGCCGGCTACGCCGATCTGGCCGGCGACATGAACGAGCGGGTGCGGGTGCTGCAGGATCAGATCGAGGCGCTCGAGGAAGTGAAGATCGGGCGGGCGAGCGCGAATCTGGTGGGATGACCGAGGACCGGTCCCAGATAGTCGACGGGCTTTCCGTTCCGGGTTACCGCGAATAGGGCGTCATCCAGTTCGAGTTCGGGTGTCTGCCATTCGGACATGCTCTTCCCATCCTTGCCCATGTTGCGGACAACAAGTTGAGCGACGACTCGCTCACTTGCCGAAAAGGCCACGCGACCGGCATCGATGGCAAACTGCAATTCGCCTCTCCCCCGCGGCCTGCGCGAGCGATGTCGGGCCGAGGGCGGCGCAGGCGAGGTCACAATCCCCTCGCTTCGCGCGGGGATTGTGATCTCGCCGGATGTTGTTAGGCTTCTAGTAATATTTCTGATTTCTGTCAGAATGTGTCCTTCAGGATCGTAGTGGCACGTCTGGGGGCGAGCCCGCATCATCGTCGCGCGACACAGGTGGCAGGGGGATAGACACATGAGGTTTGGATCGAGGCTCGTCATCACAGTTGTGACCGCGTTTGGCCTGGCCGCGCCGGGGCTTGCGCCGGTGGCCGCTCAAGACGGTGACCCGGGCCAGGCGCCCGCTGGCGCCGATCTGCTCGAGGCTGCCCTCGTCCTCGCCCCCGCCGCGCCGGCGGCGCCAGTTACCCGCAACTACCCGGGCGGCGCGCCTTGCAACAGCACCCTCCAGGCTTGCATCAGCGGATCGGCCGACGGCGACACTGTGGTCATCGCAGCGAACACGTATTTGACCGCCAGCCTATCCATCACCCGCGCCGTCAACCTTGTCGGCGGTGGCCCGCTACCCTCGTCGGTAAAATTGCGCCCGACCAGCGGGCGGATGCTCACCTATAGCGGAGTGGCTCTGACCGCGACTTACGTGCTCTCCAATGTCATGGTCGAGAACGCGGTGAACAGCAGCGGAAGTGGCGGCGGCATTCGGATTAACGGCGACGCCCCCCCGCCGCTGTTCTACGGCATCGTCATCAGCAACAACCAGGCGACTGTGGCCTCGTTGGGGGGTGGCATCCGCGTGATTACCCCGATGACGGTGACAATTTTGAATTCGGTTATTTTTAGCAACACAACTGTCGGAGACGGCGGAGGAATTTCGGTCGCCGGATCCCTGTATATGGAGAACTCGCGTGTCGAAGCGAACACCGCGGGGGGCGCTGGCGGCGGCGTCATCGCCGACGGTGCAATTGTCATCAGCAACACCCGCTTCATCAGCAACACCGCCAACACCGGAGGCGGCCTGCATGGCCCCGGCGGAATGACCCTCACCAATGCGTTCTTTGACAAGAATGTCGCCCTGACCGGAAGCGGAGGGGCCATTTTTGCGCTAAATTCCTCTTTCACCGTGGCCCTGGTCAGCACCAGCTTTGTGAGCCGGACACAGATCATTAACAACAGCGCCAGCGCCCACGGCGGCGGGTTGTATACCAACGGCGGCGTCTTCATCAAGGGCGAGGGCCGTTTTTCCAACAACAAGGCGCTGAACGGCGAAGGGGGCGGGTTCTATATCGGCAGGAATTTGGTCGATGACTTTCCAAACAACGTCGACAACATCTAGAGCAACAACACATCAGCCGGAAACGGAGGCGGGATCAGAATCTTGGGTAATGTCTCGCTTTGCGCGAGCGGGCCTGAGTTTCAGAACAATGTCGCGGGAGGTGGATCAAGCGCCGATGGCGGCGGCATTTACGCCACGGGCGGCATATTTCTGTGCACGTCGGGCACGGCTTCGGCCGACAATCGCGCGCGTGATGGCGGCGCGTTCTTTGGCGCGCAGAGTGTGTTTCTAAACGGGCACACGGTTGGCTACAACGAGGCAGGCAATCGGGGCGGTTGCGCATTCTCCGGCGGCACAGTGACCTTTAACAGCGCGAATGCGACCGGCTGTGTCGCGGGCAATGACGGCGGGGCGGCCTATGCGCTTACCGTGACGGTGCAAGGCAATGGCGTCGGCGTCTACAGTTTGAACCGCGCCGGGCGTTCCGGCGGGATGGCCTTTGGCAATGCCATCCAGGTCAAGGAGGCGCTCGTCTTCTCCAATACGGCCCCGATCGGGGGCGCGTTCGCGGCCACGTCAACCGTCGATATCACGGCTTCAACGATCCAGAGCAACGTCGCTCGATCCCTGGGCGGCGCGGTCGCCGTCAGCGGTACAGCCAGCCTGAGCGGGACCGTCCGCATCAGCGCCAGCCTGATGGCCAACAACGTGGTCACCGTCGCCAGCGGGATGGGGGGAGCGGTCCAGGTGACCGGGACGGCCTTCATCACGGGCACGCGGCTCGAGCGCAACCGGGCGCCGGGCAACAGCGGCGCTGGAGGCGCGATTTTTGCGACGCGCAGCGCCTTTATCACCGACAGCGTCTTTACGTTGAATTCCGCATCGTTTAGCGGAGGTGGCTTTGCCGGAGGACCCGTCACCGCGACCAACAGCGCCTTCCTGAGCAACACCGCCCAGAACGGCGGGGGAATTTCGACAACCCTGGCGCTGGTGGCCGGCTCTGTGTTCACCGCCAACGGCAGCTCCGGTCGCGCCGGCGGGGGCATCTGGGCCGTGCGGGCCAGCGTCCGCGACAGTCGCTTTCTGAGCAACACAAATTCGGGCTTCACCAATGGTGACGAGGTCGGGGGTGGCGCGATCTACGCTGATTTTCTCAATCTGGAACGCGGCTACTTCGAGGGCAATGTGGCGGATGAGGAGGGCTCGGCGGTCTACATCTCGCGGACCGGCACGATCACCGATTCGGTGTTCCTGCGCAATCGCTCCTCGTTTTCAGGCGGCTCGGCGGTGTTCGTGAAGGGCCAGGGGAGCGGGACAACGAAGATCTTGTCGAGCGCGTTTGATGACAATCAAGACCGTGACGCCGTCAACGGCGGCGGCGCGATCGATTCCAAAGCCTCGTCCCTGATCGTCAGTGGCGGGTCATTCCAGAACAACCACGCCTGGGATGGCGGCGCGATCCGGGCGACAAACCTGACCCTGAAAGACGCGATGCTCTACAACAACGTGTCCGATTGTTGTGGCTCGGGCGGTGCCCTATGGGTTGGGACGGCCGATATCGCCAATTCGACCTTTATCAGCAACTACGCCGATTGTTGCGACGGCGGCGGCGCGATTTATGCGCTTGGGTTCCTGTCCGTCGCGGGTTCGCGCTTCACCTCGAATACGGTCGAGCGCCGGATGGATGGCGGCGCGATCAACGCGCAAGGCGCGGGCACTTACATCCTGGAAAGCGTATTTGACTCAAATCGGGTACTGAAAGACGTCGGCCAGAATGTTGGGCGCGGCGGCGCCATCTACAACGCCTTTGGCGGAAACCTGACGGTGGAGGGCTCGTCGTTCACAAACAATCATGCCAACGACGGCGGCGCGCTGGCGTGCGATGCCACGTGCGAGGTCAACACCAGCGTCTTCACCGCCAACACCGCCAACAAACCCGACGGGCTGACCTTTACCAATATCGGCGAAGGCGGCGCGGTCCAGGCTCGCGACGCGCTTAGCGTAAGACGATCCCGCTTTATCCGGAATACGGCCGGGATTGCGGGGGGCGCCATCAGCAAGCGCGATTTCGGACCCG
>JBDSIP010000419.1:0-4251 GCA_039917915.1 Thermoflexales bacterium | reverse complement strand
CCCAATCGGACGAGTGGCACAACCTGCGCGTGGACGACCGGCCATGATGTTCTCGTACACGGCCGCGTCAGACCTGCGCCGGGCCTGGCCGAATTTTGAGCTGGACCTCCCGCTCGAGCCTCTGCCGGGCGGCGCCTCGAATCCCTTTTATGTCGAACGCCCGGAGAACCCGGTCGCCCGGCTTGAAGAAGAGCTTGGCGCGCCGTTTCGCCTGCCGCCGAAGTACTTTTTTTCCGGCAATCGCGGCTGCGGCAAGTCCAACGAACTGCGTCGCGTTGCTGCAAATCCCGAGATCAGGGCCAAGTATTTCCCGGTCCTGTTCAGCATTCGCGATGAAGCGGACGTCAATAACCTGGATTACCGTGACGTGCTGCTGGCGATCGGAGGCCGGATGTACCGCGAGTTCAAGGCCCGCGGCGGGCGTATCCCCGATTCCCTCGAGAGCGAGCTGGACCATTGGCGCGGTCAGGTAACCGAGGAGATTGTGCGGGCGCGCAAGATGCCCTCCGTGGACGTGGACGGCGGGCTGGACGTGTTCTTTGCCCGCCTGGCAACCCGGGTGAAGTTCGAACCCAGCACGCGCCAGGAACTGCGCCAGATCATCGAACGGGGGATGAGCGAGCTGGCCGAGGCGATTGACCATATCGCCGACGTCATTGTGGCGCAGACCAAAAAGACGCCGCTCATTCTGATCGATGATCTCGACAAGATGGATGCTTCGGCCGCGCGGGCCATTTTTCACGGCCACCGCGAAACGATGCTGCAACCGAACTTCGCCATCGTCTACACCGTGTCGAGCTCGCTGTTCTACACCCCTGAATTCGAGGCGATCCGTGACCGGGCGGTGTTTCTGCCCAATGTCAAGCTGCGCAAACGCGGTTCGAGCCGGCGCGACCCCGTCGGGTATGACGTGATGCGCGAGACCGTCCGCCGGCGGCTCAACCCCGATTTGATTTCGACCCGGGCCCTCGACGAAGCCGCGCGAATCAGCGGCGGGGTGTTTCGCGAGTTGATGCGGGTGATTCGTTTTGCGATCACCCGCGCCCATCGGATGGGGCGGATCGAGATCGACCATGTGCTGGGGGCCGAGGCGGAGATCCGCGGCGAATACCGGCGTATCCTGACCGCCGAACAGCGCGCGGTGCTGAAGCAAGTGCACGCGCGCAATCGGCTTGACGACCCGCAGCAACTTGCGCCGTTGCTGCAGATGCTGGCGGCGATGGAATACGCCGACAGCGAGCCCTGGTGCGACGCGCACCCGGCTCTGGTCAGCCTGTTGGACGAGGACGAGCCGCATGCCACCCCGGCGCCGCCCGAGACGCCAACCGTTGACGCGCCACCCGCAGACGCCCCCGTCCCCGCGCGCACGCCGGTCAAGCCACGCGCGACGCGGCGCAGTGTTTGAGCCCGCCTCCGAAAGCGATTTCTACGACAAGATTTCAGGCCGGCGTAGCCATGCCGACCACCTCGCGCGCCTGGCGGATCCAGTCGGCGTAATCGGGCTTGCGCCAACGCGGCGCGCGGATCATGGAGTCGACCCGATCGACCGTGGCGTTGGCCAGATCCGCGACCGATGAGATGCCATTCTTGGTCAGGGTGAGCGCATACATCACCCCGATGCCCTTGATGGCCTGCAGCCGCGAGAAGTCGCCGGCCTCTTCGACTGTGTCAGGAATGGCTGTGGCGGGGATGACTGGCTCGGGCGCCGCGTCCAGGACGGGCGTAGAAACGGGTTCGGGAACGGGCACACTGGCGCTATCAAACCCTGAAGAACCCATACCAAGCGATGCGCCCAGGGCGGCGACATTTCCCGCCAGCGAGGCGAGTTTGTCCTCCACGGATTCGGCGGCGTCGGCGAGATTCCCGGCCGGCGCGTTTTCCGGCTCTGGCGGAGACCAGACTGGCAGGCTGTTATCCGGCCCAGGCACGCCCTGGGCGGGGCGGGCGGGCACGTCTTCGAGCGTAGCGGCTTCCGCGACGCGCCGGCGGAGCGCCTGCATGTAGGTGCCCAGCGAGGACACGCCCGACTCGAGTTCAGACGCCGCGTAATCGAGCTCGACGATGCGCGAGCGATAGCGGCTGATTTGGGCATTCGCATTGGCCAGCAGGGATTGGCGTTCGGACGCGGCGCTCTGGGTATCGGCCAGTCGCGCTTCGAGCTCGGTGATATGCAGGTTCGCTTTGTTGAGGGCGATCTGGCGCTCGGTTGCGACCTTCTCGAGATTGACGTTGGCGACCCGCAGCGCGTCGGTCTGTGCGCGGCCTTCTTTGACCTGGTTGCCCAGATCCTCGACCTGTTTCTCGGCGGCCCGCCACGCGGCGCGCGCCTGATCGAGCTGGCGCTGAAGCGAGCGGATCTGGTTTTCGAGCAGGTTGAGCTCCTGCTTGCGCGTGTCTAGCTCGCCGAGGGCGCGCTCGCGCTCGTTGACGGCCTGGCTGCGGGCGACAACGGCGGCTTCATTGGCGAAGCGAATCTGTTCGGACTCCGCTTTGGCTGCGCGGATCGCCCGATTGGCGGTCAGCCGCCCGGCCGCGATCCCGGCGCCCAGCAAAATCAGGCCAAGCACGGCCACAAAGATCGCGGCGGGGATCTCTTGAGCGCCTTCTTGAAAGAGCGGGCGCGCAACGGAACCAGTCAGGAAGATGAGGTCGTTCATGGGTTGCTCCCTTTTGCGGTTGCGGGCGGCTCGCCGTCGATGCGCAGCCGCACGATGTTGCCCAGCACGTTGAACCAGAATGGCGCGCCCATGCTGACGGCAATGATAGTGAAGGCGATTCCCGCCAGTTTGGCCAGCCATCCTTGCAAGGTGGTGGGCGCCTGGCGTGGATCGGCAACGGCGCCGGGTTTCGGCTGCCATCCAACGGGTAGATCGGTCAGGTCGACCCGGGTGAGGGCGTTGTTGACCGCAATCAGCGAGTCAAATGAGTTTCCGGGGATTGCGCTGCGGACTGCTTCGGCGGCCGCGGCAGACACCGCGCCGCGGATGGTCGAATCCCGATGCAGCGCGTTCGCGACCATCAGCATGTCGGCATTCGTGATGAGGGCGAGCACAATGGCGACCCCGACCGTGATCTTCTGGGCAAGCCGCTTGTACCAGCCCGCCACGCGTTCCATGGAGTCGTTGAACCACTTCTCCAGGTTGTCCTTGATCTTGCGCGCGTCGCCGGCCGCATCATCGATCAGGCTGATCAACCCGCGTTTAATGTTGTCATACTCGGGCGGCAGCGACGCCACTACGTTGCCGAGCTCGGCCATGAGCTTTTGCCGGTCGGGTGCGTCGGGGGCGACCGTGTCGATAATGCTGTCCATCAGGGCCGCGGAGAACACGCCCGCGGGCAGGTAGGGCGGCCTGGGCGTCCGGCGCAGGATGCGATCGAGCGTTGTTTCCTTTGCGAGGGCGGTGACAAGCGGATGCGCGTACACTTGGCGGGCCAGGCGCTCGCCCGCGGGATCGTTCAGCATGCTCCGCACGCCCTGCTCAAGGGTGCGGCCGCGCAGCGACAGAAAGCCCGCAACGGCTTCGTTGAGCATGCTGGTGACCAGGCTCAATGCTAGAAACAGAAAGACGACGCCTATGACGACATCCAATATGGTTGATCCAAACATCGTGGCCAAATTGTAACGTCCTATACCGGGCGCGCAAGAGGGAAGATCATGAACCTATTATGGGGCAAGATTCGACATAGTATCGGGCTAGGCCTGGATCTTTTGTATCCGCCGCGCTGTGGCGGCTGCGGCGCGGCCGGTCAGGGCTGGTGGTGCCCGGCGTGCGCGGCCGCCACAGCGCCGCTTGGCGAAGCCGGCATTACACGGGCCCGGCTCGATGATGGCCGGACGCTGCTCGAAATCGCCTGGGCGCGCTTTGAGCCGCCGCTCCGCGAGGGAATTCATGCCTTGAAATATGGCGGATCGCCGCTGTTAGCCGCCCCATTTGGAGAGAGCATGGCCCGGGCGTGGCAGGCCGGCGCCGGCGACTGGGCAGCCGACGCGATTGCGCCGGTGCCGCTGCATGCCGCCCGCAAGCGTGAGCGCGGCTACAACCAGAGCGAGCGGCTGGCTGAGGTGGTGGCCCGCATCATTGAGTGTCCCCTCGAGCGTGTGGCGTTGTCGCGCCCGCGCGCCACGGCGCAGCAGGCGCTGCTCGACCGGGAAGCTCGGCAGGCCAACGTGGCGGGTGCGTTCGTTGCCCGACCTGAGCGGGTGTCCGGACGGCGTGTTCTTGTCATCGACGACGTGTACACCACGGGGGC
>JBDSIP010000418.1:0-5770 GCA_039917915.1 Thermoflexales bacterium | reverse complement strand
GAAGAGCTTTGAGCCGTGTGCCATGAGCCATGAGCCATGAGCCGTGAGCCGTGAGCCGTGAGCCGTGAGCCGTCAGCCTTGAGCCTTGAGCCGTCAGCACAGGGCTCAAGGCTCACGGCTCATGGCTACTTTAGCGCCTTGATGAAACCGATCAGCATCTTTCGGACTTCCTGAAGCTGGGAGTTCAAACCCAGGAGTGTATTCTCGGTAATATAGGTCAGATCTTTCGCCAACAGGAGCTGATACTCCAACTCGGCGGCGGAGCCGAGAGCGATCTGCATGAAACGCCTCATTTCCCCGTCATTGCTTCGCCCACGCCTTTCGGCGATGTTGCTCGGTATTGATACCGCGGAACGTCGAACTTGTGACGTCAGCCCGAACATTTCCTCCCTCGGAAACTGCATTGTTGCCGCGTAAACGTCAAGCGCAAGCTGATGGGACTTCTGCCAGACCGTGAGCTGTTTGAAGTCTTGCATGTGTCTATAGCCATGAGCCGTGAGCTTTGAGCCTTGAGTTTCCCGGCTCAGGGCTCAAAGCTCATGGCTCATGGCTCTCACCTACACCCCAAACCCCGCGCTCACCGTATTCCCCCGCAGGAACTTCTGGGCGAAGCTCAAGAGGATCACCGATGGGATCCACAGGATCATCGAAATGACCGCGCCATATTGCACCACGATCTGATTGTTGATATACGAGAACATCAGCACCGCCATCGTGCGCACGTTAGGCACCCCGATGATGAAGGCGCCCTGGGCCTCATAGAAAGTGGCCACAAAGGTGAGCAAGAGCGCGGCGGCCAGGGCCGGCGCCACCTGAGGCAAGGTGATCTGGAAGAACACCCGCGCCCGCGAGGCGCCCACATCCAGAGCGGCTTCCTCGAGGGCCCGGTCCACGCCCTGGAAGGCGCTGGTCGGGATCCAGATCATTGTTAGGAGCGTATTCACCAGCTGGATCATGATGACGCCTGGAACCGTGCCAACCAGATTGAGCCGATAAAACACTACCGCGATCGCGATGTAAAGGCCAAACCGGGGAAAGGCGTTGACGGCCAGAAAGGACAACAGCAATCCCTGACGACCCGGGAATTGAATCCGGGCGAAGGCATAAGCAGCCGGCAGACAGATCAGGGCCGAGATCGCTGTCACGATCGTGGCCAAACCCACGCTCATCGGCAGGGTTGACAGAATGTCGGCCCGATTCAGCGTTTCCGTCCAGTACGAAAGCCCCCACTCGGTTGGAAGCAGGGCGGGCTGGCGCCAGCGCTCGGCAAACGCCCACAGGACGACGGTCGTCAACGGGCCGACGATCAGCAGCACCAGGGCGATCAAGGCGAAGATGCCAAAGGACTCACGTCGCAGCGTCCTCAAGGAGGATCGGACAATCGAGCGGTTCATGCGCGTTCTCCCCGGCGACGGGTCACCGTGCGAACATACAGCAGGCCGATCAGCGCGCACAGGAGGAACGTCAGGACCGCCTGCGTTTCGGCGCCACTACGATCGAGGTACTCGGTGAAGGTCTGTTGCATGTACACGCCCATCATCTGGGGCGCTGCCCCGCCGATGAGATACGGAATCGTGAACGCGCCAAACACACCGATCACATTCAGGCAGAAGACGATCAGCAACGGTCGCTGCATCAGGGGCAGAATGATCTGAAAGAAGGCCCGCAGCGAGGTGGCGCCCACGTCACGGGCGGCTTCGATGACCGAATCCTCGACCTGGCGTAGGCCGGCGGTCAGAACCAGAATGGTAAACGGGATGTGATCCCACACCAACGCAAACACGATCCCGGATGGACGGAGATACGGGGTGACGAACCCGGTGTAATCAAAGACCACCCGAAGGAACACATCCACAGTACCGCGCGGCCCAAGATACCGGATGATGGCAAAAGCCAGGATGACGCCGGGAACAAACAGCGGAAAGAGCGCCAGCACCTGGACCGCGCCGGCGATGCGGCTGGTCGAGAAGCGAAGATAAAGCGCGAGCGGGAAGCAGACGATGAACTGGAAGAAGACCGTGATCAGGGTCACCCCGATCGTAAAACTGAGATTGCTGCGCGCAATCGGATCGTTGAAGAAGTTCGCATACCGATCCAGATTGATTCCGGCTGAGAGACCGGCGTCCGGGTCCACCATGACCGTCCGGACGATGGACTGGCCGGCTGGGAAGAAGATCAGCAAGGCCAGCACGGCCAGCGGCGAGGCAATAAGGGCATAGCCGGCCAGCCATGTTCGCCACGCGCGGGGTCGGGAGGAGGATTGGAGGGCCACGGTGAGCCTTGAGCCTTGAGCCTTGAGCCTTGAGCCTTGAGCGGCGAGCCATGAGCTTTGAGCCGTAAATCTTGAGGAATTCGTCCAACGACGTACCTCACAACTCAGGGCTCAGGGCTCAGGGCTCAAAGCTCAGGGCTCAAAGCTCGGAGCTTCTACTGTTTGATGTTGGTCGCGACCTTCTCGTACCAACCCTTGTTGCGCTCGGCGTCCCACTTGCCGCCCGGCCAGGTCGGAACCCGGTCGGCGACAACGCTGTTGAACTGGGTCTGGAGGGCCTGGGGGAACTGGTCCCACTTCAGGGCCGGGAAGCCGCCCAGGCTCTTGATGACATTGACCTGATTTTCCTGTTTGAGCGTGAAGTTGATCCAGGCCAGCGCGCCATCTTTGTTCTTGGTGCCCGCGGGCACGGCGAACTGGGCGTAGCCACCGGACATCGGCAGGTCGGTAAACTGGGCCATCTTGATCGTGGCCGGCAGGACGCCCTTATCGATGTTGACCAACACCTGATCGCTCCACGCGCTCACCATGTTGACCGAGCCGTTGGCCAGCAGCAACAGCGCGGGCTGGTTGCCAGCCGGGTAGTTGCCCTTGTCGTAGGTGAACTCATGGATCGAGCGGAGCATTTCCCAGGCCTTGTCGAATTCCTTGACCAGAACCGGATCGGCCTCGCCGCCCTTGAACTTGTCGGGATCCTTGCCGGTCACCTCGTGAATCGCGCGCACGACGAAGTTGCCGCCGCTGCCGCCCTTGTCAGGGCGCCCGTAGGTGAATTGGCCGGGGTTCTTCTTGACCCATTCCATCAGGGCCGGGAAGGTGCGGGGCACGTCGGCGTCCTTGATCTTCGCGCTGTCGTAGGCCAGGAGCACCTGCGAGCCGCGATAGGGCATGTTGAACTCGCTGACAATCGCGGCGGGAAGCACGCCCTTGGCATTCGGAACGTTGCTGGCATCAAGCTTGAGCCACAGGCCGTCCTTTGTGGTCTCAGGGCGGCCGCGCACGTCGTACTCGTAGATTTCAGCCTGCGGATCGCTGTTAGTCTGCTTGGCAGCTACCAGGCGGTCGACAGCCACATTCATTCCGGGCCCCTTCATCTGGATGAGGTTGGCCTTGTACTGGGGGTATTCCTTCTCGAACGCCGGGATCATAATGTTGGAATACCAGTCGGTGATATTCGTGTCGGCATCCAGGTAGATGTTGACGTTGGTCTTGCCCGCCGGCGCCGGCGGAGGCGTGGGCGGAAGCGGAATGGCTGTAGCCGCGGGCTTGGGGACATCGGTCGGCTTGGCCGGAGCGGCGGTGGCGGCGGGGGCCGCGGTCGGGGCAGGCGCGGCGGCGCCGGCGCAGGCTGACAGCACGAAAGCTGCCGCGACTGCGAGCCCGAGGGGCTTGGAGTAACTGGATTTCATGGTTTCTCCTATTCGAAACAAACGGGTGGGAGGCGCACGAAGCGCCGAGACGATGAGAATATACACCCATGCGTGAAATCCGTGTTAACAGGATACCGGACGACACGGAGGCTGCGTGCCCGTCTGAATCACGGACGACGCGTAGGCTGCGGATAACTGTCTGAATCACTGACGACACGGAGGCTGCGGATGACACGGAAGGGCGCATCCGTGCAATCGATTGCGTCCGGGTCATCCGTGATCAAAGAACACCGGGATTGCCGGGGGCCAGCATCATCCAGCCCCCAATCAGCGGGTTGCGTCGGATGAGTTCTGCCCGTCACCTGACAGGTGACCCTGATCTCACCTGAAAGCGGCGTCGCGTGGGTGGCAGACGCGATCGCTGACATCGAGGCGGACGATGCCGGCCGGCATGTCAAACGGAATGTACGTGTAATCAGCGCGGGCTTTGTCCTCGGGGCTGAGGTGACCGGTGAGGTTTATAGGTTTTTCGGAGGCGATACGCCCCGGCGAAGCCGGGGCGTATCGCCTCCGATCATAACCCGATCGGGCCTACAATCAGAGTTGCGCGCCATTTTTAGGCGCGCCTTACACAATACAACGGGTGGTGAAAAATGATACGCGTTGGAAATGCCCCCTGCTCATGGGGAAACGTCGAATGGGAAGACAAGAGCGGAAGCTCGTTGACCTCTTCGCGAATGCTGGATGAGCTGACCCAGGCCGGATACACCGGGACCGAACTGGGCGACTGGGGCTTTATGCCCACGAACCCCGATGAATTGCGCGCGGAACTGGCGAAGCGCAAGCTGACGATGACAGGTGCCTTTGTCCCGGTCAACTTGCGGGTCCGCTCGGCCCATGCCGCCGGCGAGGAACTCGCGCTGCGCACGGCCAGGCTGATCGCTGCAGTGGCTGATCCGGCCAGCCCGCCCTTTGTCGTTCTCGCCGATGACTCGCCCGATGTCCCGGCCCGGATGAAGAACGCCGGCCGGGTGACGCCCGCCCTGATGCTGACCCCGGCTGAGTGGTCGATCTACGCCGAGGGCGTCAACAAAATCGCCCGGGCCGTCAACGCCGCGACGGGTCTGCGCTGCGTTTTTCATCATCACACCGGCGGCTATATCGAAACACCCGAGGAGACCGCCCGGCTGCTCTCGCTGACCGACCCGGCGGTGGTCGGCCTGGTGCTCGACACCGGGCACTACGCCTTTGGCACGACCAACCCGACCGCCCAGGGTGTGCTGGACGCGCTCGAGCGCTTCTCATCGCGACTGTGGTACATCCACTTCAAGGACTGCGACCCGGCCGTGGCCGCCCAATCGCGGGCGGGCGAATGGGACTACCACGCCTCGGTCGGGCATGGCATTTTCTGCGAGCTCGGCAAGGGCTGTGTGCCCTTTGACAAGGTCGTGGCCTGGCTGAAGGCCCGGAATTACAACGGCTATGTCACGGTCGAGCAGGACGTGCTGCCCGGGATGGGCACGCCCAAGGAAAGCGCCGCGCGCAACCGGGCGTATCTGCGCTCCGTCGGGATCTAGTAATTCTTCCCGAATCCATATGCCCCGCCCCGGCGTACGCCGGGGCGGGGCATATGGATTCGGAAAAATGCGATTATGAAGACATTGAACATCGCGCTGGTTGGCGCGGGGACGATCGGCCGGATGCACGCCCGGCATCTGTGGCGGGCTATTGATGGGGCGCGCCTGTATGGCGTGGCCGACGTCTTCGCCGAAGGCGCCCAGGCGTGCGCGGAACAGAACGGCGGGGCACGGTGGACGACCGACTACAACGAGCTGCTGGCCGACCCGGCCGTGGACGCCGTTGTGGTGGCCAGCGCCACGGCCACCCACCCGGACATCGTCGAGGCGGCCGCGAAGGCGGGCAAGGCGATCTTCTCCGAGAAGCCGATCGCCAGGTCGATCGCTGATGGGGAGCGCGCGTTGGGCGCGGTCGAGCGGGCCGGCGTGCCGTTTCAGATCGGCTTCCAGCGCCGCTTCGACCCGAACTTCGCCCGGATCAAGCAGGCCATCGTCAGCGGCGAGATCGGCAAACCCCATATCGCCAATCTGATCAGCCGCGACCCGGGCCC
>JBDSIP010000417.1:0-10687 GCA_039917915.1 Thermoflexales bacterium | reverse complement strand
GTCGCCCACATCCGCATCCATGATTTCCTGCCCGGCCTGGCCGTGCGGGCCGATGGCGCCCTGCGCGGGCGCCCGCTCGCCATCGTCGGCCCGGACGAGCGCATCTGGGCGGCCTCGCCCGAGGCCCGCGCCTGCGGCGTGCAGGCCGAGATGCGCCCGCGCCAGGCTCGCATGCGCTGCCCCGATGTCGTCGTCCGCGACCTCGACCCGGATCTGATCGCGCGCGAACAAAGCGCCTTCGCCAGCGTGCTGGCCGCCACCGGACTCGATCTCGAGACGCAGGCCCCCGGGGCCGCCTACCTCGATCTCAGTCCGGTGACCCGCGGGCTGGCCGACGCGCGCAGCCTGTGCGCCGATCTCGGCCGCCAGGTCCGGGCCGAGCTGGGTGAGGCCCTGCAACCTGCGTTGGGTTGGGACTCGGGCAAGTTCACCGCCCAGGCCGCCGCCCTCAGCGCCGCCCCAGGCCATCTACGTTTGGTCGAGGCCGCCGAGGAGCAGCGCTTCCTCGGCCCGCTCTCGATCGGGCTGCTCCCCCTGCCGCCCCTCGCCTTGCTCCAGCTCGGCTGGCTTGGCATCCGCACCCTGGGCGATTTCGCCCGGCTGTCCGCCGCCGCCGCCCTGCAACGGTTTGGCCCGGCCGGCAAGCTCGCCCTGCGCCTGGCCCAGGGCCACGACGAACGCCCGGTCCGGCCCAACGCACGGGCCCAGTCCGCGCCCATCGAGATCGAGCTGGACGGGCCCACCGCCCGGCACGACCTGGCCCTGGCCGCCCTGATGCGGGCCCTGCGCCCGGTCCTGCGCGACCTCGACGAGCGGCTCGAGGGCATTCGGCGCATCCGGGTCCAGGCCCGCCTGCTCGACAACACGCGCTGCGAGGCGCAGTGCGCCTTCGCCCAACCCCTGTGCGATCCGGAGCATGTGCGGGCCGCCCTCGAACAGCAGATGACCAACGCCGCCTGGCCGGGCGAGATCCTGTCGCTGCGGGCCGACCTGCTCGAGATCGGCGAGCGCTACCCAACCCAGCTCGGATTGTTTGAGGCCGGGGCGCCGCCAGAGGCGAGCGCCACCGTCAGCCCCGCGCGCGCCTTCGCCCTGCGCCTGGCAGCGCGGCATGGCGGCATCTTCTTCGGCGGCGAGGTCCGCGATCCCACCCACCCAATCCCGGAGCGTCGGGCGCGCCTGGTGGCGCTGGCGGAGGGGGTGGCATGAGCGTCCAGGTTCCGTCATCCCCGCGCAGGCGGGGGTTTCGCGGGGATGACGTTCCGTGGGGGCTTCGCGGGGATGACGTTCCGTGGGGGTTTCGCGGGGATGGCGTTCCGTGGGGGTTTCGCGGGGATGACGAGTCGTGGGTGGTGCCCACCTCAGCACCGTCATCCCACGCGAAAGCGTGGGATCCACAAGTAACGCCGGGGGAATCCCGATTCCAACCTGTGGGTTTGCGCCCGCGCCCGAGGCCATGACCAAATCATGGGTCGACGGGCTGCCGGTGCGGGTGGAGACGGTGGACGCTCAGGGCGTGCCGAGCGCCTTCGGCTGGCAGGGCCAGGCCCATGCCGTCGAGCGCCTGCTGCAACGCTGGGAGGTGGAGACCGATTGGTGGGCGGAGGAGGGCCCCGCGCGCCGATCGTATGTGGCCCTCATCACCCGTAGCGGCCTGCTGTGCGTGTTGTTCTTCGACTTTGGGACGACAGAGTGGCGCATCGCGCGGGTCTATGACTAAACACCTCCGGCAGAACCATTTATCGGAATCGCACTCCCCCGGCTGTGCCGGGGGAGTGCGATTCCGGAAATGATCATGGCATCCGATTTGGCCTACGCCGAGCTGCACGCGCACTCGTTTTTCTCGCTCCTCGACGGGGCCTCTTCGCCCGAGGCCCTCGTGGCCCGAGCCAAGGCGCTCGACCTGCGCGCCTTGGCCCTGACCGATCACGACAGCCTGGCCGGGGCGGTCCGCTTCTGGATCGCCGCCCAGAAGGAAGAACTGCCAGCCATCATCGGAGCCGAGCTCACCCTCGACGACGACAGCCACCTCACCCTGTTGGCCGAGACCCCGCGCGGCTATGCCAACCTGTGCCGGCTGATCACCCGCGGGCACGGCGCGGCGGGAACTGACACCGCGGACTGGCCGGGCAAGACCCCACCCCGGACGCCCTGGGCGGACGTGGCCGAGCGTCACGACGGCCTGATCGCGCTGAGTGGCTGCGCGCGCGGAGCGGCCGCGGCGGCGGTCCTGGGCGGGGATGCGGCGGCCGCCGACCGGGCCATCGCCCGCCTGGGCGAGACCTTCGGTCCGGGCAATGTCTTCATCGAACTGCAGCAGCACGACCGGCCGGAGGACGCCAGGCTGGCCCACGGGCTGTCCAGCCTGGCCGGCCGCCACGGGCTGCCCCTCGCAGCCACGCACAACGTTCATTACGCAACCCGGGCCGAAAGCCGGATGCGGGACTGCCAGATCGCCATCCGCCACATCGAGACCCTGACCGAGGCCCGCCGGGCTGGACGGCTGCCCCTCAATGCCAGCTACGCCCTGGCCGGCCCGCTCGAGATGGCCCAGCGCTTCGCCAAATGGCCGGCGGCCCTGGCGAACAGCCTGGCCATCGCCGAGCGCTGCGCCGACGCGGTCAGGATCGATTTCTCGGGCCGGCGCCTGCCGGCCTTCCCCACTCCCGAGGGCCGGACCGAGTTCGCGTATCTCTACGACCTGTGCCACGACGGGCTCAAGGCGCGCTTTGAGAACCCGACCCGCGAGGCGGTCCGCCAGCTCGCCCACGAGCTCGACATCATCGACGCGGCCGGGCTGGCCGGGTACTTTCTGATCGTGTGGGACCTGGTCCGCTTCGCCCGCGAGCAGGGCATCCTGTGCCAGGGCCGCGGCTCAGCGGCCAATTCGCTGGTCGCTTATGCCCTGGGGATCACGGCCGTCGATCCGCTCCGCCACAACCTGCTGTTCGAGCGTTTTCTGAGCGCCGACCATCACACCATCCCCGACATCGACATTGATTTCGCGGCCGACCGGCGCGAGGAGGTGATCCAGTATGTCTACGCGCGTTACGGCCAAAGCCATGCCGCGATGGTCTGCAACGTGGTCACCTATCACCCGCGCAGCGCGGTCCGCGACCTGGGCAAGGTCCTGGGCTTCCCTCAGCCGGTCATCGACAGGCTGGCCCGCGAGGAGATCGCCGAGTGGGGGATTGAGCCCGACGCGCCGCCCGATCATCCCCTGCGTCAACTGGCCGGGCTGGTCGGGCAGTTCGAGGGCAGCCCGCGCCACTTGTCGATCCACGTGGGCGGGATGATCATCACCGGGCCGCCGCTCGACGAAGTGGTCCCGCTCGAGCGGGCGACGATGCCCGGACGGGTGATCGTCGAGTGGGACAAAGACAGCGTCGAGGACGCCGGGCTGATCAAGATCGACCTGCTCAGCCTGCGCACCCTGAGCGTGGTGGCCGAGTGCTTGAAACAGGTCGCCGACTCGGGCCAGGCCGGCCCGCCGCCGGGGGTCGAGGATCCCGAGATCTACGCCATGCTCGAGCGGGCCGACACGATTGGGACGTTCCAGGTCGAGAGCCGCGCCCAGCAGCAGATGCTGCCGCGCAGCAAACCGCGCAACCTGGAGGATCTGGCGGTCGAGATCGCCATCATCCGGCCCGGGCCCATCCAGGGCGGGGCCGTCCACCCGTATCTGCGTCGGCGGGCCGGGCTGGAGCCGGTGAGCTACCCGCACCCCTCGCTCGAGCCGGTGCTGAAGGAGACCCTGGGCGTGCTGCTGTATCAGGAGCAGTGCATCCGGGTGGCGATGGTGGCCGCCCGCTTCACGGCCGGCGACGCCGACCAGTTGCGCCGGGCGATGACCCGCAGCCGCTCACGCGAGGCGATGGCAGTGATGCGCGAGCGCTTCATTGCGGGGTGCGGGAACAACGCCATCGATGCCGTGACCGCCGACGGCATCTTCGACAAGCTGGCCGGGTTTGCCACGTATGGCTTCTGCAAATCGCACGCGGCCAGCTTCGCCCTGATCGCCTATCAAACGCTATGGCTCAAGCGCTACCGGCCGGCCGAGTTCTACTGCTCGCTGCTCAACAACCAGCCGATGGGCTTTTATTCGCCCGAGGTCCTGATCGGCGACGCGCGCCGGCATGGGATTGAAATTCTGCCGTTGGACATTAACACGAGCGGGTGGAAGTGGATGGTTGAAATGGAACCGCGGACGGCGGACCGCAGACCGCAGAAAGTTGGCGGCGGTCCGTGGTCTGCCGTCTGCGGTCATCTCCGCCCTCCGCTCAGCGCCGTCAACGGCCTGGGCGAGGCGGCCTGGGAGCGGATCGCGGCGGCGAAGCCCTTCCGCGGGCTGGACGACTTCTGCCGGCGCACGCGCCTGCCCCGGTCAGCGACGGCCGATCTGATCCGGGCGGGGGCCTTCGACCCCTTCGACCCCGACCGGCGGCAGTTGCTATGGGCGCTGGGCGAGCTTGATTACCGGGCGGATGAGCTGGAGATCACCTTTGAGCCGCAAGCCCTGGCTCTGGCAGCGCTCGAGCCACTCGAGCAGACGAGCTGGGAGTACGAGCTGCTCGGGCTATCGCCGGCCGGGCAGCTCATGCGCCATTACCGGCCGGCCCTGAACAGCGCGGGCGCGCTGACCATCGCCCAGGTCCGCGAGATGCCCAACGGCCGGCACGTCCGGATCGGGGCAATGATGGCGGTCCGCCAGAGCCCGCCCACCGCCCATGGGATGGTCTTCATCTCGCTCGAGGACGAGACCGGGCTGGTCGACATGGTCGTGCGCCCGAACGTTTTCGAGGACTATCGCAAAACGCTGCGCGGCGAGCGCCTGCTGCTGGTCGATGGGATCATCCAGCGCGACGGCGGGGCGGTGAGTGTGTTGATGATGCGGGCGGGGCAGGTTGGGTCAGGTGTGTAAGGTTTGATCAGGTCTTGTCCACCTTACCGAACCTTAACCACCTGCCAAACCTTACACACCTTATCCCCTGACCAAACGTTACCAACGTTACAAACCTTACCAACGTTAAGAACCTTACCCGCCCTCAGCTATAGTTGCCCGGCCATGAAGATCGTCATCACCGGCGGGTCGGGATTCCTCGGGATCAACCTCACCCGCTATCTCCTGAACAAGGGCCACCCGGTCGGGGTGATCGACATCGCCGACTTTGACTACGCCGAAAAGGAGCAGATCGAGTTCCTCAAGGGCGACATCCGCGATCCAGCCGCGCTGGTAAAGTCCTTCGCCGGGGCCGACATGATCGTGCACACCGCCGCGGCGCTGCCGCTGTATTCGAAGGAAGACATCTACAGTACCGACGTGGTGGGCTCGCGCAACGTGTGCGAGGCGGCCTTCGCAGCCGGGGCCAAGCGGATGGTCCACATCTCGTCGACAGCCGTCTACGGCATCCCCGACCACCACCCACTAATCGAGACCGACACGCTGCACGGCGTCGGGCCGTATGGCATCGCCAAGATCGAAGCCGAGCAGGCCTGCCAGGCCTTCCGGGACAAGGGGATGATCGTGCCCATCATCCGGCCCAAGTCGTTTATCGGCCCGGAGCGGCTGGGCGTCTTCGCCATGCTCTACGACTGGGCGATGACCGGCCACAACTGGCCCGTCATCGGCAAGGGCGACAACCTGTATCAGTATCTGGACGTCGAAGACCTGTGCGAGGCGATTTACCTGTGCCTGACCCTGCCGGCCGAGCGGGTGAACGATACGTTCAACATCGGGGCGAAGATCTTCGGCACGATGAAGGACGATTTTCAGGCCGTCCTCGACCACGCCGGCAAGGGCAAGCGGGTGCTCCCCTTCCAGATCGCCACCCTGATGGTGTGGACGCTGCGCATCCTCGAAGCCTTCAAGCTCTCGCCGCTCTACAAGTGGGTGTACGAGACCGCCTACAAGGAGTCGTTCGTCTCGATCGAGAAGGCCGAGCGCCAGATCGGCTATGCGCCGAGATACTCCAACAAAGACGCCCTGCTCCGCAACTACGACTGGTATGTCGCCAACGTGAAGAAATTCGCGGGCGCGACAGGCGTCTCGCATCGCGTGCCCTGGAGCCAGGGCGTTCTTTCCGTTCTCAAACTACTGTTTTAGTCGTTTCGTTGCTCTGGGATTCGCGCCGTGCTCTCTTGTGGATCCCACGTCATTCCCGCGAAAGCGGGAACTTCGCCGGGATGACGGTCCCGGGGGATTTGGCAAAACCTTTCAAACAAGCTGCAGAACCTTATGGACTTTATCGTTGACGCCCACCTTGACATCGCCTATAACGCGCTGTGTTTCAACCGCAACTATCGCCGCGGGGCGCGGCGCACGCGCGAACTCGAGGCCGGCTCGGCTCAGCAAAAGGAAAATGGGCAAACCATCGTCGGGCTGCCCGACATGATTCGCGGCCGGGTGGGCGCGGTCTTTGGAACGATCTTTGTCGGGCCAAAGGACAAACACACCTCGCCCCTCACCGCGCCGCTTTCCTACGCGACCGTGCCCGAAGCGCACACATCCGGGGTTCGTCAGTTGGACTGGTATCACCACTGGGAGGACCGCGAGGCGCATGTGCGCCTGATCAAGACCAAAAGCGATTTGAAGGATCACCTGGCCGCGTGGGGGTTGCAGGCAAACCCGGCCGGCGTGTTGACGCCGGCGCCGCAGCCGCGCAGCCCGGGCAGCATCCACCCCCTCGGGGTCATGCTGCTGATGGAGAGCGCCGACCCGGTCCGCGAGCCGCGCGAGCTCGAGTGGTGGCACGAGCGCGGTGTGCGCGCGATCGGCCCGGCCTGGTCGGGGACGCGCTACTGCGGCGGCACGCGCGCGCCGGGCGGGCTCACCGACCTCGGCCGCGAGTTGCTCGAGGTCATCGCCCAGCTCAATATGATCCTCGACCTCAGCCACATGGCCGAGAAGTCGTCGCGCGAATCGCTCGAACGCTTCCAGGGCAAGCTGATCATGGCCTCGCACAGCAACCCGCAGAAGATCACCCCGACTGACCGACATCTGCCCGACGACGTTATCGCCGGAATCGCCGAGCGCGGCGGGGTGATCGGGACCGTCCTCTTCAACCGCTTCCTCAACGTTAAGTGGACCAGGGCCGATCCGAAGCGGGATGTCAAACTGGATGCCGTCATCCGTTGCATCGACTATGTATGCCAGCTCACCGGCAGCTCAGATCACGCTGCGCTCGGCAGCGATTTTGACGGCGGGCTGGGCGCCGAGTCAATCCCCTACGAATTGGATACGTCGCGCGACCTGGGGAAGATCGGGGTCGAACTGCTCCAGCGCGGCTACACCCGCGCCGACGTGGATAAGATCAACCACGGCAACTGGCTCAGGCTGATGCAGGCCGCGCTTCCGATTTGATCCGCGAGCGTCGCGGACTGAGCAGTTTGCTTCATGCCACTTTCCGAATTTCTGGCCGCCAACCGTGATCTGATCCTGTTCATCTATGGGCAGGTGTTCTTCATCATGGGCGTGGCGATCGCGTTTCAGTCGCGGCGCTACTCGCGGCTGGATCTGGCCCGCAGCCTGACCTGGCTGGCGTTCTTTGGCCTGATTCACGGCTTGCACGAGTGGGGCGATATCTTTATCCCCATCCAATCCCGGTTTGTCGGTGAGCCGCTGACACGCTTGATGCAGGTGGCCCACCTGTTTATGCTGGGCGCCTCCTTTGCGTGTCTGCTTGAGTTCGGCGTGTCGCTGCTGCGCACCTTCCTGAGCCCGGGCACGGCGGCCCGCCTGCGCTGGGTGCCCCTGGGGATCCTCGGCATCTGGTTTGGGGGTTCGGTCTACCTCATTCTGCCGTTCGCCGCGGATTACCCGGGCTGGCAGCGCATCGCGAATGCGTCGGCCCGCTACATGATCGGGCTGCCCGGGGCCCTTCTCGCGGCTTACGGGCTGCGCCGGCATGCGGTGGAACGCATCGCCAGGCTGAAGGTGCCGGCAATCGTCAACGCCCTGCGCGTGTCCGGGATCGCCTTGATGTTCTACGGATTCTTTGGCGGATTCATTGGTCCGGCAGTCGACTTCCCTCCCGGGAACGTGCTGAACACGAGCACCTTTCAAGACTTCGTCGGGCTTCCGGTTACCGTCTTCCGCTCGCTCGCAGGCGCCGTCCTGGCGTTCAGCATCATCCGCGCGCTCGAGGTCTTCGAGCTGGAGACCCAGCGCATGGTGGAAGGCATGGAGCAGAAACAAATCCTGTCTACCGAGCGCGAGCGGATCGGGCGCGATCTGCACGATGGCGCCATCCAGCTCGTGTATACAGCCGGGCTGCTGGTGGAGTCGGCCAAAGTTCTCGCCACGCCGCAGACTGCAGTGGCGAACCGACTGGAAAAGGCAGAGACGGTGCTCAATGACGCGGTGACGGCGTTGCGGCGAAACCTGGGCGAACTGCGCCCGGCCCCATCTGCCGCGACCCTGTTCGCCGCGCTGCAGACAATGGCAAACGATCCACGATTTGCGTCATTTGTGGATGTCAAACTGGTGTATGGCCTATCCGCCGACGACAAGTTCGCGCCGGAGCGGGCGGACCACATCATCACCATCGTCACCGAGGCGCTCTCAAATGTCGTCCGCCATGCGGGCGCCCGCCATGTGACTATTGGCGTCACGCGCGAGGTCGAGCGCTTGCGGGTCACTGTCCAGGACGACGGAGCCGGCCTGCCCCGCGAACTTAGCGCGGGCTACGGCCTGCGCAACATGCGCGATCGGGCCCGCCTGCTGGGGGGCGCGCTCGATGTTGGCGATGCCGGCCGGCGCGGGACACAGGTGACCCTGGATGTGCCATGGAGGGACGAACGATGACGGAAGGCCGCAAGACCCGGGTGATGCTGGTCGACGATCACGAAGTCGTCCGGCTCGGGCTGATGACGCTGATCAATGACCGGGACGACATGGCGGTGGTGGGCGAAGCCGGCGACGCGGCCAGCGCCGTGCGCGAAGCGGAGCGCCTGAAGCCCGATGTCATCCTGATGGACATCCGGATGCCCGGCGAGGGCGGGATCGAGGCCACCCGCCAGATCATGGCCCGGCTGCCCGAGATGCGGATCGTGATGCTGACCTCCTTTGCCGATGACGAACTGCTCGTGCGCGCGATCAGCGCCGGGGCGGTGGGCTATGTGCTGAAGCAGGTCGGGAATGCCGAGCTGCTGCGGGCGATCGCGGCCGCGGCCCGGGGCGAGGCCCTGCTCGATCCGCGCACAACGTCCAGACTTCTTACACGAGTGCGCGAGGCCGATCGCAAGGACAAGGCCGACGCCTTTCGCGAGCTGTCGGACCGCGAGATGGACGTGCTGGCTCTGGTGGCCCGCGCCCTGGGAAACGCCGAGATTGGCGAGAAGCTCAACCTGAGTGAGAAGACCGTCCGCAATTACATCAGCACGATGTTCGAGAAATTGAACCTGAGCAACCGGGTCGAACTGGCTGTTTACGCGATCGAGCATCACCTGTTTGAGAAGCAGGGCCGGGAATAGAAAAACGACATCGGCAGCAATATCCCCCTGCTGCGCAGGGGGATATTGCTGCCGGGAACAATCCGAGACTATTTGACCGTGAAGGCCTCGAACACGGGCGGGAAGCTGCCAATCAGGCCGATGATCAGGCCGACAATGCCAACGGTCAGGGCCTTGCGAATGTTCGTGTTCTTGTCCTTCCACAAGACTCCAAGTATCGCGAACACGATGAAGAACAGCGCACTGGGGATCAGGACCTTGCCCATGAGCGGGCCGACGCCTTTGTCCCAGGTTAGGAAAGCCTTGAAGGCTGGAATCGCCTCGGCCAACGGAATGATCAACCCAAGCACCGCGGAAGCGACGCCGCCGGCGATAAAGCTGGCCGCGGCGGGACCATTCGCCACATCGGCAACGGCCATATCCTCGGCCACGGTTTTAGTTTCCACGTGACTTGCAATGGGGGCATTTGCTACTTTCTGCATGATGAGTGTCTCCGTATTTCGTCAGATGATTGGGGCGGCCTTGGTGATGAAGGCGCCGAATGCGCCGGCGATGGCGGCCGCCAAGAAGGCGACAATGAAGAAGATGGCGGCGGCGCGGCGGATCTCGGGATGCGTGGCCAGGCGCGGTCCGTAATAGGTGGTCAGGAAGGCGACGATCGTGGCGGCAATCGGGGCAAGCCATGCGACATGCTCTTTCCATTCCATCCCAAAGGTGTGCCACTCAGCAGTCGTCTTGCTGGCGAGCAGGAAATAGCGCGGGAATGCCTCCAGGGCGGCGCCAACGGTGCCGGCGGGCGGGGCAGCGCGATACCAGGGATAGACGATGAAGGTGCCGGTGATGACGGTGAGCCACACGACAATCGCCATCGTCCACATGCCGATATTCAGGCGCTTCATGCGCTCCTTGATGCCGGCCACGGTGACGAGTTCCGGGCGCAGGCTGTAAAGCCCGGCCAGACCGCCGCCGAATGCCAGCAGGAATATGGCGCCGAAGCCCATGCCGTGGACGAGCGTCCACAATTCTTTGGTTGTTACTTCCATTTTGCTTTCCTCGTGAAATATGGGGGTTGATTTCGCCTGGGCGGGGTGTGTGCCGCCTGGGTGGACTGTTTGAGTCATGCTCAGTTATATGGCCCCGAAGGTCTCAGCGGCAGGGGCGGTTGACCCTGCCTGGATAGGGACAGATGACCTTTCAGGTGTATATTCCTGAAACGATATGCCCCGCCCCGGCGTAC
>JBDSIP010000416.1:0-4207 GCA_039917915.1 Thermoflexales bacterium | reverse complement strand
GTTGGGCTGTCGTCTTGACCCGCTACAGCGTATCGCTGTAGTGCTGCGCGAGCTTGAGGATCACTTTGAAGTCCTCGATGCGCTTCAGGACCTGCTCCTTGGTTGCCGTCAGCGGCAGGCTGTTGTTCGCGCTGCTGTCAGCCTGCCAGGGGGTGAACTTTGTGGCAATGAACTCCGGATCAGTGTCCCGGGAGGCAAGGGCACCCAATGCAACCTGTTTGCCAGCCGTCACCAATTGCACCTGCACCTTGCGGCCGGGCGAGTCGCTTTTCTTGAAGAGCGCGTTGAAGGTGGCCGGGGTGGGATCCGCCTGGACCTTCTTCACCGACAGGTTCGCATTGGCGCAGGCCGAAGCCAGGGCGGCTTTCAGCATTGCGCCGGACTTCTGACTGGTGGAGAGTTTCGTGTTCTGCACGACTTTTTCCTGATCCACCTTCTGCTGGCCGTGTAACTTGATGGCCTTGAGCTCGGCCGACAACACTTTGATATGGGCATACAGGGCAGTCTTTGCGCCTGCGTTTTCAGACCTCTCGTCCTTGGCGCTCGCCTCCAGCACCTTCAAATACGAATCGATTGCGACTCCCATGGCCTGGACCTTTTTTGCCATATCCGGAATCTGCTTGGGCTTGTCATCCGGTTTTGACTTGTCGTACTTGGCGATGACGGTGTCGGCGGCCTTCATTGATCCGGAGAGAGACGTGTAGTTAAAGAATTCCTTAAAGACTCCCGTCGGCTTTGGCTTCTTGACGCCTGTTGCGGTTTCGAATTTCGTCTTTGCGGTTTCCCATCGCTCTGAATAGTTTGCCATTTTTGGGCTCCTTGGATTACGTTGTTGGACGATCATATAGGGCAAGCCGAATCTCGTCAACTGCATGAATGACCCCATTCATGGCTCCTGCAAAGTCAACCTCAGCGCGTCACAAACCCGCCGAGACCGTCGCGAGCCAAGGAATTCGACAGTAGAACGGGAGAAAGGGAGCGAATGGGTTTCTCTCCTCCTCCCGTTCTCCGGCAAAATGCCTAAAACGAGCGGCGATCAGGCGTGCGACACGAATCAGGGATTTCGTCAAGCGACTTTGCAGGAGCCATGTGACCCCATTGAAGAGCCTGGCCAGACAAGCATCGTTGCGTCAGCGATGACTCCACCGATTACGCAGAATCCCCCGGCAATGCCGGGGGATTCTGCGCGATGGGGCATCGCGGATCAGGCGCGCCTGGACGTCATCCCAGGAATTTGGGGAGAGATCACAATCCCCGCACGAACCGCGGGGATTGTGATCTCTCCGGTCACTTTTTAGGATCGCTTCTAGAAGTCCAGGTGATAGATCTGCGGCGTGCCGTCATCATCGAAGACACAGGCGATTTTTGGCGTCTTTAGCGACTCGGTGAGCCACTTGCGGCTCTTTTTAACTCGGTCATCGGCGTTCATACCCTTGAGCGCTTCGAGGTCCACGGTTGCGAACTTGTAGGATGCGGTCGCGTCCACCGCGCCACCGCGATTGGCGATCGTCCACGTGCCGCCCCGCAAGCTGAAAATGTTGTCCGGTGCCTTATTTATCCAGTTTTGGACTTCCTTTAGCGCGGTTCCGGACATGGAACTGATCATCAGCGTGCTCAGGGGCAATTCCCGCAGTTTGGCCAATTTGGCGCCAAGGTTCACAACCGGCCCTGAATGCCCAGAATACACGTGGTCTTTCTTGAACTTGTCCGAGATCAGGTCGCCCGACTTGGCCTTGGCTTTCAGTTTCAGCGCTTCGCGAAGCGCTTTGACGTCCTTGGGGCACTTTCCCACGGGCGGGGTCCAGGTAAATGGCATGGCGTAATCCTCCAGGTTGTCGCCGAGCGCATGCGCCCGGCGAATAGCGAATAACGATGGGTTATGGCAGCCGACTTCAGCTGCGCTTCTTGGCTTTCTTGGCGTTCTTGGCGGTCTTCGATTTCTTGGACTTCTTGGCTGGCTTTTTCTTGGCTGGCTCCTCTTCAGCGGGGGCCTCTACCTCGGCCGGCGCATCCTCGGCCGGCGCATCCTCGGCCGGCGCATCTTCCGCCGACGCATCTTCGGCCGGCGCATCTTCGGCCGACTCCTCCTCCGCCGGCGTCTCGTCCGTCACCTCGTCGGTTGGCTCATCCATCGGCGGATCCTCGGGAGGCGGCTCCAGCTCGGCCAGCTTCTTCTTCTGATCTTCTTCGATGACATCCTTGTTGCGAGCAAACTCCGCCGCCCAGCCGGCCAAAAACGACGGGATCACGGGCTCGGCCTGCGGTTCCGGAGGCGTTTCCTCGGCGGCCGGCTTAGCCTTGGTCTTTGATGATTTGGGGTCGGAACGTGATTTCTTGGGCATGCCGGTATATCTAGCATGAGAGCACGATGCTGTCAACCCGCTTATTGACAACCTGTTTCGCCACGCTAAAATGCAATCTATCGTCCACGGCCGAGCCGCGGCCAACTTAGAAGTTGTCCCAAAAATGAAGGGCGAGATCACAATCCCCGCGCTTCGCGCGGGGATTGTGATTTCGCCGGATGTTCATTGCGATAGCTTCCAGCAGGAGAGAAACCATGGCCGACTATGTCAAAGTAACCCAGTTCCTCGGGATCATCTCCTCGTCTGACAGGTCAGCGATGGTTCAGTTGATGCAGGCCTTCGATGCCGCCACCGGCTCGGTGCCAAAGAAACTGCTGCTCAAGGAGATGGAGCGGATCGCGCAGAAGGTGAACAAGAACATGAAGGCCGAGATGATAGAACTCATGCTCAAGGATTCCGGCATCCAGTAGGCAGGCTTGGGTTCAAAAGACCCGCCCATCAAACCATTGGTTTGGCAACGCGTTCTTATCGTAGAAGTCCGCTCCCCGCACCTTGTTTTTCACCAGGGCCAGGGCTTTGTCCATCGACCAATCGCCCCTGAGTTTGAGCAAGCCAGCTTCAGTAGCGGTGAGCTTGTTCGACTGAGCCTGCCTCAGCAGGTAACCCGCCAGCTTTTCATACAGCAGATCGAGGTTTCCCTTGAAATAAATGCTGTAGGCGGCGTCCCGCCCGTGCGCGGCGGCAAATTTCCGCGCCCAAGCTGTTGGGAACGCGTAGGCCGCGTAGACCTCGCCCCCGACCAGCTCAGCGACCTCTTCGGCAAAGTAGTTGGTGAAACCCTCATTGAGCTGCATCTTGAGCTGCGCCAGCGGGGTCACCCCGCCCGGGCCCGACAACACGTGAATGACCTCATGGAAGAGCGCGCTGCTCTTTTCAGCCGTGTCCAGGATGAAGATCCTGCCGTCCAGGGCTGTAAATCCGCCGCCGCCATTCGCCACTTCACGCTCGGCTGCCTGCCTGTGCGTATCGTCAACCGGGACTGCCCCCCCGCGCGCCGCCATGTCCTGCGCCAGGGCATCGACCAGGCGCTCCCGCGACACGACAAAGAGCAGGTCCTTGACCGTGCCGACATCGGCGATCCGGTCGCTGATGTAGCGCACGATATCGCCGCCGGTCGGGTCGAACAAATTGACTTTCGCCCGAATGGATTCCGGAGTGAACGCTTCGCTGGAATCGACAGCTTGATCAATCGTGGGCGCCGCGACAGTTGCTGCGACTGGCTGCAAGGGCGCTTCCTCCGGCGCGCGCAACTCGGGCGTTTCAACTGGCGTGGACCTGCCCGTGGGCGCCCGCTCCCCGCCAGCGGCCGGCCGAAGCGCCGCCCACAGATTCTCCGGAATCGCGGCGAGGGTCGACAGGACCGAACGTCCGAGTTCGCTCAGGGTGCCAAGCAAGTGCCGCTGAATGACCGGGCGTCGTGCTCCGGCGCCGATCGGCGACCGGACCGCCGCCTGGGTATCGGCCGACGCGCCCGTGACTGGCGCGTCTAGTCCCCGGCGCCCGGTGGCCGGATCGGATTGCCCCTCCGCGGCGCGCGGCGCCCCGCTGCTGGCATCCACGTCGTCCCGCGCATTCGCGGCGTCTTCAACCGACTCAGGCATCACGTTTGACGCTTCGCGTCCCGGTATCCTCCGTTGGACAGGGGCGGCTCCCTGTTGCACCGTATGGGCGAGTTCGTGGGCCAGGAGCTCCTTGCCCCTTGAACTTCCCGGGTTGTATTCACCCCCGCCAAAGAACACATCGCTCCCAATCGTGAACGCTTTGGCCTGAATCAAGCGGTTGAGCTGGCCCGATTGGATGTCGGTGTGCACTTTGACGGCGCGAAAGTCCGCCCCCATCCGTCG
>JBDSIP010000415.1:0-8857 GCA_039917915.1 Thermoflexales bacterium | reverse complement strand
CCACCGCAGGCACAAACTTGGGCGATGCCAATAACCTGCCGAGTTTCATTGCCGTGGGGCAGACCATCGGCGGCTTGAATTTCAACACCCCGACCGACAAGGACTACGTCTATTTCTACGCCCGCGGGGGAAGTGTCTACGAAGTCTCCACCGAAAACGTTCAGCCTGGTGTCGAGACAATTCTAACGGTTTACAACCCGGTTGCGAATAGCACCACACTCCCGACAAGTCTGGCCGGCCCGAACAGCGGGAGCTCAAACCCCAACAACCGCTGGCAGACTGGGTCGCGCGGCTCGAAAGTGACATTTACCGCGCCTGCTGACGGCGTCATCTGGCTTCTCGTCAACAATACGGACCAATCCCCGCGCACGGCCAGCCAGACGTACTCGCTCAAACTGCTCGAGATTCTGCCCGCGACGCCGACGTTGACCCCGATTGTGCCCACGCCCACGTCGTTTCCGGGCTCGCCGGATCGGCTCGAATACAACGGCAGCTTCGAAAACGCCAGCCTGATCGCGCCGGGGGCCAAGATCGATGGCCTGAACTTTGTGCCCATCAACCCCAGCTCGGGCTCGGACACCGACAACGACTATTTCAAACTGCCGGTCAAACAGGGCGTGTTCTACACCTGCGAGACCGACGATCTAGGTGGCGGCGCCGACACCAACATCATCATCTACAACGGTGATCGGGTCGGCATCGGCGGGAATGACGACATTTCGGCCAGCGACCGCTCAACCGGCAATTTCCGCAGCCGCTTCTCGTGGCTCTCGGCATATACCGGAAATGCCTACGTGCTCGTGGGCCAGGTCAATCCGACCAACGCGACCGAGTCCGGCGGCAGGACTTACTCCTTCCGTTGCACGATAGGCCTGCCCAACACCGCCACACCGCTCGCCACCAGGACGCCGGGGGCCACCTTCCCGCCCTTCGTTCCGTCGACGCCGCTTCCGCCTGAGCCGACCTATACGCCGTTCCCCACCAATCGACCGGCCCAAAACCTGGTCTTCCGCCCGGTCGATCCGGCTCGGGCTGTCGCGGCCACGCCGACCTCGCTTCCGCCGCCGCGCACAGTGACCCTCGACCTGGCCGTATTTTTTGACACCAATCGAAACCTTGCCAATGATCTCAATGAGGGGATTGGAGGCGTTTCGATTCGGGTGGCTGACGAACAGAGCGGCGCGCCGCTCGCCCAGGTGACGACGGATCCGAGCGGACGGGTGCGTATCACCGTTGTCAATGATGGCCCGGTTCGGGTGAGTGTGCCGCTCTTTGGCGTATCACTCGCCATCCGCGATGCCAACGTCCAGATCAACGTCGCGGCCAACGCCCAGCCCGAGCTTCCGGATCGCCTCCCTTGAGCCGTCACGATCCCTATGTTGCGCTGCGCCACCGCAACTTTCGATTGATTCTGGTGGCGTCCACGCTGAGCATCATCGGCTCATTTCTCGAGACGACCGCCCTGAGCTGGGAGCTCTACGAGCGCACAAACGACAAGCTCGTCCTCGCCACGGTGGGTCTGGTGGAATTCCTGCCCGTCCTGCTGTTGGCCCTCCCGGCCGGCCACATTGCCGATCGGTTTGACCGCAAGAAAGTCGCCGTCGCGGCCCGGCTGCTTGAAGTGATCGCCGCGCTGGGGCTGGCCGCCTTATCGTTCACCCGTGGTCCGATCCCCCTGATCCTGGCCGTCATCGCCCTGACCAGCGCCGCCCGGACCTTCAACAACCCGGCCTTCGGGGCATTTTTGCCCCTGAGCGTGCCCAGCGCAGCCTTTGGCAATGCCGTGACCTGGGAGATGACTTCGTTTCAATTGGCCGCGATGGTCGCGCCCGCCCTTGCCGGCGGCCTGATCGCGGTGATGGCGCCCATCCAGATCATCGGCGGGCCGCTTAACCTGGGCGCGACCCTGGCCTATGTGATCTCGGCCATCCTGTCGCTGGTCATCGCTGCATGTGTGTGGTCTCTGAACGTCAGGCGCCTGCCGCCCTCGCGCGAGGCTGCGACGCTCAAGGATGTTCTGGCCGGCGCGCGTTTCGTCTTCCGCGAGAAGACGGTCTTGTCGGCCATCACCCTCGACCTGTTCGCCGTGCTCCTGGGCGGCGCCGTCGCCCTCATCCCGGTTTTCGCCAAGGACATCCTCAACGTCGGTCCCGAAGGATTCGGCCTGCTGCGTGCCGCGCCGGCCGCGGGTGCAATCGTTATGGCCCTGTTCATGACCCAGCTCCCGCCCACCCGCCGGGCCGGCAATCTCCTGCTCGTTGTGGTGGCCGGATTCGGGTTTGCGACAATTGTCTTCGGTCTGTCAAAGTCATTCTGGCTATCGGCCCTGGCGCTGGCATTTACCGGGGCCTTTGATAACGTCAGCATGGTTATCCGGGGCGCGCTGGTCCCGATGCGCACGCCGGACGCCATGCGCGGCCGGGTCAGCGCGGTAGAGCGGGTGTTCGTCAGCTCGTCCAATGAGTTGGGCGCGGCCGAAAGCGGACTGACCGCCCAGCTCTTTGGACCGGTGCTGTCCGTCGTAGGCGGGGGCATCGGCACGCTGATTGTGGTGGTCCTCGTCGCGCTTGGCCTGCCGCAGTTGCGGCAGCTCGGCGAACTGAAGACTGAGGATTGAGCGCGGACCGCAGACTGTAATCGGCCAATCGGCGCGGCCGACCGCCAAAAATATCACCAAGAAAACATACTCCGGAGGCGATATCCCCGGCGAAGCCGGGGATATCGCCTCCGGAAATAGCCCATTTTTAGGAGTTCTTAGTATCTTTATGGTGAACCGGCCCTGGTTGGCCGTGGCTCTGCTAAAATCGTACTCACGCGGGTATAGCTGAGTTGGCTACAGCGTCTGCCTTCCAAGCAGAAGATCACGGGTTCAAGTCCCGTTGCCCGCTCTCATCCGCCGCCTGCAACTGCGGGCGGCGGCCCATTTTTCAGGTTGAGCACACATCATGGAACTGAAAATCTGCGTCCTCCCCGGTGACTATGTTGGGCCTGAAGTCGTTGCCCAGGGCGTGCGCGTCATTCAGGCGATCGCCAATAAACATGGCCACATCGTCAAACTCGACACCGCCCTGCTTGGCATCGGCGCGATCGAGAAGACCGGCAAAGCCTTGCCTGCCGACACCTGGGCCAAGGCCAGGGCCTCCGATGCGGTCCTGCTCGGGGCGGTGGGCGGGCCGCGCCAGGATCCGAAGGCCAAAGTTCGGCCAGAGCAAGGCCTGCTCGGGCTGCGCAAAGGCCTCAAGCTCTTCGCCAATATTCGCCCGGTCAAGGTCTACGACGCCCTGATCGACGCTTCGACGCTCAAACCCGAGGTGGTGCGCGGGGTCGATCTGATCATCCTGCGCGAGCTGACCGGCGGGGCGTATTTTGGCAAGCCCCAGGGCCGCAGCGGGCGCAAGCCCAAGCGGGCCGCCGTCGACACGACCTCCTACACCGAGGAGGAGGTCCGCCGCCTGATGCGGGTGGGCTTCGAACTTGCCCGCGGCCGGAAGAAGAAGGTCTCCCAGGCCGACAAATCCAACGTCATGGCAACGGGCCGCCTGTGGCGCGAGATCGCCCACGAGGTCGCCGCCGAGTATCCGGACGTGCAGTATGAGGACGTGCTCGCCGATGCCTGCGCCATGCACCTGGTCCGCAACCCGCGCCAATACGATGTCATCGCGACCGAGAATCTGTTTGGAGACATCCTGAGCGACGAGGCGGCGATGCTGGCCGGATCGATGGGGATGCTGCCCAGCGCCTCGATTGGCGACGCCAGGAACCGGCACGGTTTTCCGCGCGGGCTGTATGAACCCATCCACGGCAGCGCGCCGGACATCGCCGGCAAGGGTGTGGCTAATCCGTTGGCCACGATCCTGAGCTGCGCGATGATGCTGCGCTGGTCGTTTGGCCTCGCGGCCGAGGCCGATGCGATCGAAGCCGCGGTCGAGGGCGCGCTCAACGCCGGCTTGCGCTGCGGCGATGTGCGCTCGCCCGGGGCCACCGTGGTCGGCACGGTCGAAATGGGCGACGCCGTCATCGCGCGGCTGTAGTGACGGCCCGGCAGGCCCGCGCCGTTCCGTGTCATCCGCAGGGTCCGTGTCGTCGGTGATTCAGACGCGCGCTCTCCGTGTCATCCGCAGGGTCCGTGTCGTCCGTGATTCAGACGGGGGTGTCATCCGAGGCGGGCATCGAAAAACCCGGTGACCCGATTGAGATACGCGTCCGGATCACGCGCGTAGCAGCCGCCATGCCGGGCCCCGCGCACGATCCACAGATCGCACTCCGGGCGGGCCGCCCACAGCGCATAGGCATCCTGCACCGGCACGGCCCGATCGCGATCGCCGTGGATGACGAGCACTTTTCGCCCGTCGACCGTGCGCATCCAGCGCACCGGCCGGGCTTCGCCGAGATCGCCGCCGGCCAAACGCTGGGCCAGCCACCAGCCGGGCAGGGCGAAGACCAAAGGCAGGCGGGTGAGCGCGCGCCAGCGGTTTCCGATCAGCGCGGGCAGATCGGCGTAACCACAATCGGCGACGACTGCCCGAATCTCCGGATCCAGCGCCAGCGCGCCGATGCTGGCCGCCGCGCCCATCGACACGCCCAGCAGACCGATCGCTCCCGCATCAAAGCCCTGGCTGCGCAGCCAATCCCACGCGCCGAGCACATCCAGCCGCTCGCGCGCGCCAAAGGTGTGCCCATCGGCTTCGCTCTGTCCATGCCCGCGCATATCGAGCATCAGCACCTGAAAGCCAAGGGCTTGCAGCCGGCCCGCCAACTCCGTGAAGCGCCCAAAAAACTCGGCAGTGCGGCTGGCGTCTTTGCCGTGGGTGAGGATGATGGCCCGTTGGGCGCCGGGCGCCGGCATCGACCAGGCCGCCAGCCGCGGCCCGCCGCCGCGCGGCGCGAACGTGACGTCATCACAGGCCGCGCCGCGCCGCGCCGGTGACTTGCGCGGGTTGAAGATGCGCCGGGGTGTCCCGATCAAAAACGCGAGCATGGTCATCCCCAGCGCCACGCCGCCCAACGCAGCCGCGCCCACACCGGCCACCCTGGCAATCAACCGCAAAGTCACGCGCATCTCCTTCAACTCCCAAGCACTCGGGTCGCGCCCGCCGCCAGCAAGGCGTCGGCCACGGCCGCGGCATGGGCGGGGTCGCGGGCCAGGGCGATCATGTTGCCGCCGCGCCCCCCGCCCGACAGTTTTGCCCCGAGCGCGCCGGCGCCGCGCGCGGCGATGCACAACGCATCAAGGTCGGCGTTGCTGACCGTCAATGTTTGGAGCAGGGCGTGATTGGCGTTCATCGCCTCGCCAAGCCGGTCGAGGTCGTGCCCGAGCAGCGCGTCGCGCGCCCGGATGACCAGCCCTGCGATGCGGTCAAAGAGCGCTTCGCAGGCTTCCGGGTCGCGCTGCCAGGCGGCCCGCACATCACCGACCGGCACCCGGGTCGGGGTCGCTTCGCCAGTGTCGCCAATGACCAGCGTCAAAGCTTCAGTGTCGGCCAGGATCTGAGGCGGCTGCCCGCGGATGAACCAGACGGGTCGCTCAAATGCAACGACGGTGTTGTCGATTCCGCTGGGCGTGCCGTGGTGCATCAGCTCGACCTCAAAGGCGAGCGCGCTGAGTTCCGCGGGCGATAGGGTTTGGCCAAAGAACTCGGCGGTGGCCCGGGCCGCTGCGACCGAGGCCGCAGCACCGCTGCCCAGATTCGCGCCGACGGGAATGTCGGATGTCAGGCACAGCCTGAATGGGCGCCAATCTCCGTGCTCGGGGCTCATCCCGATGCGGGTCAGGGTGAGCTGGATGATGCGGGCGAGCGGCCGGCCAGGCTGCAGCAGCATCCAGTAGCGGGCGTTGATGTCGGGCGCGATCACTTCAACGTCATCGGCGCGCGAGTCATCGCCCGGCTCGCGCGCCGTCGCCGTTGCCGTTGTCCGGAGGCGAGGCAGCGGCAGCGCGATCGCTGGCCGACCATACACCACGGCGTGTTCGCCGCACAAGATGACCTTCGCGCATGCGCTTCCCACAGTTGCCACAGTCGGTTTGCCTGGCGGCCTGAGCGCACGGCAATACTTGTTGGGGGAAGCGATACTCCCCGGCGTCGCCGGGGAGTATCGCTTCCGGCCATCAGCATTCGCCTGAGCCCATGTCCGCGCTTACTTCTTGATTTCAGTCAGCAGGACTGTAGTTGTCTCGCCATCCCGGGTAATCATGAGCGACACATCGGAGTCGGCCTTGGCAAAGCTCAGGGTCATCATCTCCCCAAAGCTGTTCTCCTCGCCAACCGCGTATCCGAGCGCGGCCAGTTCCTTTTTGTAGAAATCAGCCACGACCTTCGCGACGTCCTTGACCTTGAAGCTGGTCAGGCTGCCGATCGATGACTTTTCGGTGGCGCCGGGCGGCACAGGCAATCCAGTGCCCGGCTTTGGGCAGTCTGCCGGGATCGTGATGGCGTTAATCTTGTCGATATCGGTGAGGTCATAGGCGATGGTCAGGGTGCCATCGCCCTTGATCGCGCCGAACAATCCCAGGCTCGCGCCCTTGGCCGTGGTCGAGTACTTGACTGCGTAGCCGCCGTCTCGGGCGACCCACACGTTGCCAACCACAGTCGCCGACGCGCCGAGGGCCACGTTTTTCTCATCGATGGCGTACTGGTCGACGACCACCCCATTCACGGTGTCGCCCCGTTTGACCAGCTTCGCGTTGCGCATTCCGCCGAGGATGTCCGATGGTTTGAAAGGCGCGGCGTCGTTCTTGGTATTCGAGCCGGTCATGCCAAAGCACTTCTCGGCCCCGGTCTTCTCGGGGGCATAGATGTAGAACGCATCTCCTACCTGGAACCATTCGAACGCCTCCGCGCTGGGCTTGTCGGTGGTCTTTGTGCTCAGGCTGAAATGTTGGTCCTTGCTGGCGGTGATGTATTCCTGCAGCCAACTCATACTCCCGGCCTGTGCGACGCCTTTTTCGTCCTTGCCGTCCCACGACAGGGACCAGGCCAGGCGATAGCTCTTGAGTTTCTCAAGGTTCTGCTCGAGGTTGCTCAGATCTACCGGGGCGCCGGCCGCCGGCGCTTCAGTCGCTTTGAGCGCCTCAGTCGGGCGAGGGGCGTCCGTGGACGCCGGGCGTTGGGTGGCCACGGCGGCGGGGGGCTGAGTGGCCGCGGGTGGGGCGGTGGCCGCGGGTGCTTTGGTCGGGTCCGCCTGGCCCCCGCACGCGGCCATGGAGAGCGCCGTAAGGCTGGCGGTGAGGGCGATTGATAAGCGTTTCATATTTCCTCCTAAGTACTGCGCGGCGCGGGACGAACTTGCGTCCTATCGAAGCGACTCCGGCAACGGTAACAAGGCCATTCAACCACGATTTCGCAAGTTGATTTGAAATATGGGTCTATCCTCATGTGTTGCCAAAAAAAGCACCGGCCCCCGGCGAGGGGGGCCGGTGCTTTTGGCGATTGATTTACCCTATTTCACGATGTATAGAACCAGCACGACCGAGAGCGCCCACAGGGCACCGGCAATCTGGGTTGGGCGATCCTTAAAGACGATCTCCTCGGGCGCGCCGCCTTCGCCTCGCACATGGACGAGATACAGATAACGGAAAATCCCGTAAAGCACAAAGGGAATCGTCAGCATCATGCTGTGGTTCGCCGGAAGCTGGGGGGCTGAAAATGTATAGAAGCTGTAGGCGACGAGGGTCGCCGCGGTCACGATGGAGATGATCTGATCCAGGAGCGGCAGATTGTATTCGCCCAGAATGGCCCGAGTGCTGGTCCGGCCCTTGAGCTCGACCAGCTCCTGGCGGCGCTTGCCGAACCCGATGATGAGCGCGAGCAGCGACATGCACACAAACAGCCAGGGCGAGAAGCGTTCAGCATTCACCAGCGGCACGCCGGCCGCCACGCGGAGCACAAACCCGGCCGCGATCGTCAGCACATCGACGATGACGATGTGCTTGAGCTGATACGAGTAGCACACATTCATCGCCAGATAGGCCAGGCCGATCCAGCCGAAAACCGTGTTGAGCAGGAAGGATGCAATCAGGGTTCCAATCCCGATTACGGCCGCCACGATGATGGCCAGGCGGGGAGAAACGTCCCCCCGCGCGATCGGCCGATTGCGCTTTTTGGGGTGAAGCCGGTCCTTCTCCATGTCGACCGCGTCGTTGAGCAAATACACCGATGAGGAGAGCAGGCACAGCGCGAAAAACCCGGCGATCGTGGCCGTGAGCGGGCCCGCCTGGAGCATCTTGCTGTCAAAGACCAGGGCGGCAAAGACAAAGCCGTTCTTCACCCACTGGCGAGGGCGCATCGTCTTGATCAGACCGACGATGACCCGTCCCGGACCTGTTGGCGCCGCGACCTCATTCGACTCCATGGCAGGGGATGATAACCTGCCGCGCGGAGCCGCCTGTACAATGCCCCTCCACGAATCGCTAGCAGAATCTACTCCGGAGGCGATATCCCCCGCCCCGACGTACGCCGGGGCGGGGGATATCGCCTCCGGAAACAGGTTGTGTTAGGAGTTCTAAGCAAATGTCCCAAGTTGCGCCACTCTTGAATAACCGTTACCGCCTGCTGGCCGTCGTGGCCAGCGGCGGGATGGCCACGGTATACAAGGCCCAAGACACCTTGCTGAGCCGCATCGTCGCCGTTAAAACGCTGCGCGACCGCTACGCCCAGGATCCGATATTTGTCCAGCGCTTTCGCGAGGAAGCCCAGGCCGCCGCCAACCTCAACCACCCCAACATCGTCACGATCTACGATGTGGGCAAGGATATGATCAACGGCGTCCCCCGTCACTACATCGTGATGGAGTATGTCGATGGCCAGGACCTCAAACAGGCGATTCGTGAGCGCAGCCTGACTGCCAGCCCATTTGGCAT
>JBDSIP010000414.1:0-2823 GCA_039917915.1 Thermoflexales bacterium | reverse complement strand
TTGGCGCGGCGATGACACTCGCCGCGACGGCGGGCTGCGCGCCGGCGGTCGGGCGTGCTGCCGTGCCGAATGGCGACACTGGCGAGTTCAGCATCGACGATCTGGAACGGCGCACCTTCCAATGGTTCTGGGACACCGCCAACCCTGCCAACGGCCTCATCCCCGATCGCTGGCCATCGAAAAGCTTCTGCTCGATTGCCGCTGTCGGGTTTGGACTGACCGCCTATCCGATTGGCGTCGAGCGCGGCTGGATCACCCGCGTTCAGGCCCTGGCCCGCACGCTGACCACGCTGCGCTTCTTCGCCAATGCACCGATGGGTCCGGCGGCGGCGGGCAAGACCGGTCACAACGGCTTCTTCTACCACTTCATCGACATGGAAAACGGGCGCCGCTTCGAAACCACCGAATTATCGTCGATCGACACGGCATTATTGCTCGGCGGGATGCTGTTCGCTGCGCAATATTTCGACCGGCCCGATGCCGACGAAGCCGAAGTGCGCCGCCTCGCGACCCGTATCAACGACGCGGTCGATTGGCGCTGGATGCTCGGCGAGGGCCCGTTCGTGTCGATGGGCTGGAATCCCGAAAAGGGTTTCATTACCAGCCAGTGGGATCGCTACAACGAAGCGACCCTGCTCTACCTGCTGGCGCTCGGCAGCCCGACCCATGCGATCGATGCCAAGGTTTGGACTCGTTACAGCGGCACCTTTGACCTTAGCTGGGGCAATCACTGGGGCGAACGTCACCTGTTTTTCCCACCGCATTTTGGTCACCAGTACAGCCATATATGGGCCGACTTCCGCGGCATCCGCGACCCGTGGTTGCGCAAGCATGATCTCGACCTGTTTGAAAACAGTCGCCGCGCGACCCGCGCGCAACGCAATTATGCGATCGCCAATCCCAAGCACTGGCGCGGCTATGACGCCGAGGTATGGGGCTTGACCGCATGCGACGGTCCCGGCGATTTTAAGGCCAAAGTCGACGGGCGGACGCGTGAATTCTTCAGCTACTCGGCGCGCGGTCCCGATGATCGCGATGACGGCACGATCGCCCCGACCGCGATGGCGGCCTCGATCGCGTTCGAGCCGGCGTTGGTGACCGCCGGACTCTCCGCAATGCACCGCCGCTACGGCTCCGCGATCTACGGCCAATATGGTTTCCTCGACAGCTTCAACCCGACCTTGATCGCACAGCCGGAAGGCAAGACGCTGCTCCACGGCCGGATCGTCCCCGGCCTGTGCTGGGTCGACAAGGATTATCTCGGTATCGATCAGGGGCCGATCGTGGCGATGATCGCCAACCACCGGGATGGGCTGATCTGGAGGCGGATGCGGCGCTCGAAGCCAATCGTCGACGGCTTGCGGAGGGCTGGTTTCGCCGGCGGCTGGCTGGACAGCGTCGTATGACGTTCACCCGGCGCGAACTGATCGGCGCGGCGGCGGCCTTGCCGCTTGCGCTAAGCGCTTGTTCGCGTCGGCATGGCACCGGGCTTGATATGTGGGCGATGGGTGCCGAGGCCGAAAATCTGGGAGCGCTGCTCGCTTCGCTTCCCGGCGGCGGCCCCAAGGACATCCGCGTTCAGCCGCTGCCGTGGAGCGCGGCGCACGAGAAACTGCTGACCGCTTATGCTGGCGGTTCGCTGCCCGACCTCGGCCAGGTCGGCAACAGCTGGATAGCCGAACTGACCGCGATCGGCGCGATCCGCCCGGTGCCCGCGTCGATGCTGTCGCTAATCGACGGGCAGTTCGGCGGCGTGGTCGATACCAACCGCATCGATGGCACGCTGATGGCCTTGCCCTGGTACGTCGACACAAGGCTGCAATTTTACCGCAAGGACCTGTTCGAGGCCGCCGGCTATCCCGCGCCGCCGCCGCGCTGGGACGATTGGAAGCGCGCGCTGCACCTGGTCCGGCGACGGCAAGGCGGAGAGGGCTTCGCGATCCTCCTGCCGATCAACGAATTTGAGCATCTGACGCAGATGGCGCTGTCGGCGGGCGCGACCTTTCTCAATCCGCAAGGAACGCGCGGCGCATTTCGGCAGCCCGAATTTCGGCACGCGCTCGGCTTCTACAAGTCGCTGTTCAACGAGAAGCTCGCCCCGATCGCTGGAGCGGCGCAGATAAGCAACGTCTGGAACGAGTTCGCGAAGGGTTATTTCGCAGTCTACCCATCGGGGCCGTGGACCATCGGCGACATGAAAAGCCGTCTGCCCGCCGAGCTGCAGTCTAGTTGGGCTACCGCGCCGTTCCCCGGCCCCGACGGACCCGGTCGATCGACTCCGGGCGGTTCTAGCCTGGTGGTCTTTTCCAAGGCGCGCGACCCAGTGGCGGCGTGGGCACTCATCGCGCAACTGGTCGCGCCCGCCGCGCAGGCCAAGCTACAGGCGCTGACCGGTGACCTGCCACCGACACGCGCGGTGTGGGACAGTGCGGGGCTCACCGCCGATCCGATCACCGAAGCGTTCGCGCGCCAACTCGACCGCACGACCGCACTGCCCAAAGTGCCCGAGTGGGAACGGATCGCGACCGAGATGCAGACCGTCGCCGAACTGTTCGTGCGCGGCCACATGCCGCTCGACGATGCCGTCGCCGACATTGATCGCCGCGCCGACCGGTTGCTCGAGAAGCGCCGCTGGATGCTAGCGCGATGAGCCTGTCGCACATCCGCGCCGAAGCGCGTGCCGGCTGGACCATGACCGCGCCCGCGCTAATCGCGATCGGCCTGTTTTTCGTGCTTCCCGCGCTCGCCTCGCTGATCCTCAGCTTCACCGATTTCGACATTTACGCGCTGGCCAATCTCAACAACCTGCGCTTCATCGGCTTC
>JBDSIP010000413.1:0-10730 GCA_039917915.1 Thermoflexales bacterium | reverse complement strand
CCGCCCCGGAGTTGCGATTGCGGCGCCTTTTCGAGCCACTGCCAATAATCACCGGGGTGATGGTAGCAGACCCCGGTGAGAAATTGACAAGGAGCGTCTGATGCCAGGGCATATAGGCACGGCCCGGCAACGCCCCCGAATCCGGCGGGTGGCGCCTAGCTCGAGGCGGGCCTTTCGCCTTTGAAGAGCATGTCGCCCAACAGCTTCTCGACCGCCATCGTGTGGCTGTCGAAACCGTGGCTCTTGAAATACTCGGAGTTGCATTGCCACTCGCCGTGATCAAAGGTCACGACATACTCGCCATTGTCGCCGCGCACCATGACCACCAGGTTGAGAAATGTGAAACGCTCCTTTTCCTCCGCATAGCGGTGCGCCTTTTCGACTTTGCCAATGTAGCTTGAGTCAATCATCTGAATTACTCCTTATGTGAGAGTCGTCGCCGACTTGCGGCAATTACCAAAACTCCGAACACTCATTGCTCGCGGAGGCGAAATGCGCCGGCTGCGCCAGGACATCGCCTGCGGAAACGGTTATGTTATGCGCACACCGGCGCAAGGCAACATAAAAGCACGCGGCGGTCAGCGCGCGTGCTCATGTTCCAACCGAAGTTGGATCACTACGAACGAGGCCAGCAGGGGTATCTTCAACGCCTCCAGGCTCAGCATGTGTTAATTGACATTGTATACAGTCACGCCCTCTTGTCAAATTGCCAATTCGCCGCACGGAACCCAGCCCGCCAACCATGAGTGCCACAAAACCCGCGCCCCGCGCCATCATCATCGGCTCTGGCTTTGGCGGACTCTCTCTCGGCATCCGTTTGCAAAGCCTGGGAATCGACACGACGCTTCTTGAGAAACTGGGCGGGCCCGGCGGACGAGCCTACACGAAGGTCGTGGATGGCTTCACCTTTGACATGGGTCCGACAGTCATCACGGTTCCGCATTTCATCGAGGAGCTATTCGCGCTCGAGCGCGGGCTGCCGAGCCTGTCCGAACCGGACTTTCCGGCCGAGACGCTCCGTCCCGATGCGCGCATCACTTCGGGGATTAGCGGCGGGCCGGCGACATCGCGTTACGTCAAGATCGTGCCGATCCTGCCCTTCTACCGGATCTATTTCGACGACGGCGCGTATTTCGACTACGACGGTGATCCTGTGCGCACCCGCGAGCAGATCATGCGCCTCGCGCCGCAGGACCTCGAGGGTTACGAGCGGTTCCACCGAGACGCAAAAGCCATCTTCGATCGCGGATTTCTGCAACTCGGCTACACCCATTTTGGCGATGTGGGCAGCATGCTGCGGGTCGTGCCCGAGCTGCTCCGGCTCGACGCCGTGCGCTCGCTGTTCTCCTTTACCAGCAAATACTTCCAGAGCGACAAGCTCCGCCAGGTGTTCAGCTTCGAACCCCTGCTGGTCGGCGGCAACCCAACCAGCGTGCCAGCCATCTACGCGATGATCCACTTTGTCGAAAAGACATGGGGCATTCACTTTGCGATGGGCGGAACGGGCGCGCTGGTCCAGGCTCTTGTCCGCAAGTTTCAGGAGCTGGGCGGCGCGATCCGCTACAACAGCGAGGTTCGGAAGATCAACGTAACGGCTCCAGGCGGGGGACCCGCCGGCCGATTGGGCCGCAAAGTCGCCCGCGGAGTCGGCCTTGCCGATGGCACAACGCTCGAAGCCGATATCGTCGTATCGAATGGCGACTATGCGAAGACCCATCTCGATTTGATCGACCCCGGCGCGCGGTTGTTCCAGTCTGATACCCGGGTAAAGCTGACGCGCCAGTCCATGTCCGTGGTGGTGATCTATTTCGGGTTTCGCGCAGATGGGCTGGCCCTTGATCTGCGCCACCACAATATCATCCTCGGGCCGCGCTACGAGGGCCTGCTTGGAGACATCTTCAACCGCAAGATCCTGTCGCCCGACTTTTCGCAGTATCTGCACCTGCCCAGCCTGACCGATCCCAGCATGGCCCCGCCCGGGCACCATACGGCATACACCTTGATCCCGGTGCCCAACAATGCAAGCGGCATTGACTGGGCGAAAGAAGGCGAACCGCTGGTTGACCGCGTCCTGGCGATGCTCGACGAGCGCGGCTACATCCCCGGCCTGCGCGAGCGATTGGTTCACAAGAGCTTCATCACGCCCGACTACTTTGACACAACGCTGAACAGTTATCTGGGGAATGCCTTTGGCCCTGAGCCAGTGCTGACCCAATCGGCCTTCTTCCGGCCGCACAATCGCAGCGAAGACATCGAGCGCTTATATGCGGTGGGCGCTGGCGCGCAGCCTGGAGGCGGCACGCCCTCGGTGATGATGTCGGCCAAGATGACCGCCCGGCTCATCGCCAAGGATCTCCGCCTCGGCTGACCCGTGCGCCAATCTTGGCGCAAACAAGAATTCTATGGGAAGCGCAAGTCGCCGAAGCACGAGACAATAGCGGCATGAGTGATCCTGCCGGCATAGAACCCTGGTCCAACGGGCGCGTGATCGCCCTGGTCGGCGCGGGTGGAAAGACTTCGCTGGGCTGGTGGATCACACGGAGAATGCTGACCCGTGGTGAGCGCGTGCTGTTCACCACGACCACGCACTGCCTGGTGCCGGCCGAACGCGCCTTCGACGTGAACGTCGTCGAGCCCCGAGCCGAACAAGCGATCGCAGCGCTGGGTCTGACGACGTGGCGGAGCGCCTTTGTCGCCGCATCCATCGTCGGGCCGTTTGAGGGAATACGCGCCGGCTGGATGCCCACTCAACCGCTCAAAGCGCGTGGAATGGGCCCGTCGGACGTCGATGCGTTCCTCAGGCTGGGGGTCCGACTGGTTGTCGAGTCCGACGGCGCGCAGGGCCGCTGGATCAAGGCGCCGGGCGCGCACGAGCCAGTCATCCCGGACTGCGCCGACGTCGTGATCTGCGTGGCTTGCATCGATGCGATCGGTCAGCCTCTGGATGCTATGATCGCCCACCGCCCTGAAGGAATTTCAGCGTTGACGGGACTGCCCATGGGTGACGCGATCAACGAAACAACAGTTGCCTGTCTGCTCACCGCCGAGGGAGGCGGGAGAAAGGGCATCCCCATTGGCGCGCGCGCGATTGCCGCGCTCACGCGTATCCATTCATTGCGCCGCCCGGGGCTGGAGGCCGCGCTGCTGCGAGCTGGATTCGACGCGGTTCTGGATATCGACCTGTCAGCCAGGCCGTGAACGAATCAGTCCAATCGGACGGCGCGCCCGTCGAAGTCGATGCGCTCGAGCAATTCAAGATCGCTCATCCGGGCGCACTCGGCAGCGTCCTCGCCCAACCTCACCCGCGCATCCCGGGCCAGAAGCGCCGCAAGGGCCAGGACATTGGTGAAATTGCCCCGGCGGGCGAGGAAATCCTGAATCCGGTACAGCTCAGCCGGCCCAAAGCGCCGGATGCCGGGAATCGGAACCGTGCCCGGCGGCACCTGGCGGATATATGCGTCTCGGGCCAGCCATTCCACGCGGATCGGCAACCGCTCGCGGATGACAATCGTCCGCGCGGCAATGTCGCCCAATCGTTGGGCGCGCGGGCTGATCAGCATGACCACCAGTCCTAACGCGTTGAGGACCGGCATTGAGTCGAAGATACGGATTAGGTTGCGCAACAGGATGTCCGCGCGGGTCAACGACGATCCATCCTCCTTGACCACCCGCAGGCCAAAGGCGTATTTTCCCAGCGTTCTGCCGTTGTTCGCAATCTCGAGCGCCGCAAAGTAACCGTATTCGATCAAGAAGAAAACGACGACAAACACAGCGAACATCCAGCTGGTATCGGAGCCTCTGCCCAACATCGAGATTCCAACTGCCGCGACTCCCAGCGCATAAATGAGAACGCCATAGATGATGGCGCGCATGATGCTGTCAAGCAAGAGCGCGTAGAATCGGGTTCCGATGTCGGCGACTTCGTATTCCAACGCCACGCGCTCGGGCAGACTCACCGAGACGGCTGAAACCGAATCATGAAAGCGGAGGAGTTTGTCCGTCTGAGGGCGCATGACTGGTCAAGATTATCTCAGTTGACCGGGAAGGCGGGGGGAAACGCCCGGCTAAAGGACCCGGAAGCGCGCCAGCTCGGAGCGTTGTACCAAGCCGCAAGCGGCGACCTGGCGGTCGCGCGCCGCGATTTCCCGGCGCATGCCGTCACCCTGTATCTGAATCAACTCGTTGGAGCGGCGCATGCCAGGATATATCGCGGTCAGACCATCCGGTGGAGCTCGGTCGCCGACTTCTACCGGCTTGAATTACCGCGCATCTTCCGCCGACTCGCGCCGTACATCGCGGTTGCGGCGCTGCTCTTCTTTGGATCGGCGATCCTCGTCTTTCTGATTGTTCAAGCCGATCCCGCTGCCGCGCGACCATTCGTGGATCAAGAGACGGAGTCGATGATTCGGGATCAAACCGCGTGGTGGCAGAACCTGAACGGCCGCAATCAACTCGGCGCAGCCAGGATCATGACGAACAACCTGCGCGTGTCGCTCCTGGCATTCGCGGGAGGGCTCTCCGGAGGGCTCTTCACGCTCTACATCACGCTGATGAATGGGCTTGACCTCGGCGCGGTATTCGGCCTTTCGGCCGCCATTGGCAACCCATGGCCGCTGGCAGAATTCGTCGTCGGCCATGGCGTGCTGGAACTGAACGAGATCATTTTCTCCAGCGCATGCGGCCTCGCAATGGGTCACGCCCTGCTCAGACCTGGTTTGCTCTCTCGGCGAGACGCGCTGATGCTCGCGGCGCAACAGGCCATTCGGTTTATGCTCGGCACGGCCCCCCTGCTCGTGGTCGCGGGTCTGATTGAAGGGTTTGTGTCGCCGGCGGTCGCCATCCCGTTCGCGGCGAAGGCCGCAATCGGCGCCGCAACCGGCATTGCGCTCTACGCCTGGCTCGGTCTGTCCGGCGCGTCCCCGAGGAAGGCCTGATGGTGAGCCGTATTATCCGGCCGCTTACATCGGGCGAGCTTCTTGACTTGCCCTTCGGTCTCTTGCGCGTGCTGTGGTGGCGTCTCACGCTGATCTCGCTGATGAGCTCGGCGCCGCTCGCGGTTGCCCAGATCCTGCTCATCCTGCCCGTGCTTGCGCTCCTCCCGTTCGATCATCCGCTTCTGCTCGCCGGCAGCATCGTTCCGCTGATCGTCACCCGTTGGCAGGGCTTTGCGCTTGCGCTCGTGCTGCAACCGCTGCATGCGTTACCACGCGCGGCGGCCGCCCGGCTCGTTGCCGCCCGGGCATGCGGGCTGACGCTGTCCGTGCGGGAAGCGTGGCGCACCTCGTGGCGGGCCGGCCTCAGACTTGCTCTCTTGTCGATCCCGCTGGCGGCGCTCCAGCTCCTCTCCGTCCTCGTGCTGATCGGCCTGCCTGGCCTGGGGCTGTTGCTCTGGTGCTTTGGGCTGCTTCCCGTTCTGACGGGATGGGGATTCGTCGCGGAAATCGTAACGCTCGAGAACCTGCCACTCCGCGCCGTGCTCGGCCGGAGCTGGCGCCTTACGCGCCGCCACCTTGCCCGCACAACCGCCCATGTCCTCGTCGCCGAGAGCTTGATGATTATCGTCACGCTTGTGCCGATTGCCCTGCTGTCCTTCGCAGACATCATTTTCAGCGTCGGGTATTCACTCTTCGCCACAGCCGGTCTGGCCGTGGCAAGCGTCATGGCGCTGGCCCTGAGCGGCTGGCGGCCGTGCTCGCGGGGCCTTGCCTATCTGGAATTGCGAGCGCGAACCGAGGGTCTTGATATTCAGATGTCGCTGGGGACATCGCCATGACTCCGGATCAGGAGCAGGAGACCCTGCGGCAAATACTGGCTCGAATGGCGACGCCCACCCCCGCCCCGTTCACCCGGGCGAGCGGGCCGGAGATTCCGCCGCCGGATTTTGAGTTGCTGGCCCAACTTGCGCAGTTCATCCTTTACGCCGCGCTGGGAATAGCCATCCTGGTCGTCGCGGCCGCCGCGATTGGCGCTCTTGCCCGGCGGGCGCGCCGATCGCAGCCCGCGCCCGTCTCAAGCCCGGCCAGGCCCGAGATCCAGATCGAGGAGGCGACCCGGCATGCCGAGGCCGGCGACATGCGCACGGCAATGCGGCATCTCTATCTTGCTGCATTGGCGGTTCTGGACGAACGCGGTGTGCTGCGATTTGATCCCGCGCTCACCAATCGCGAAATCGCCCGGGCCGTGCGCCCGCGCCCGGAATTGGAAGGCGCCCTCATGCCCGTGATTGACATCTACGATCCGGTGTGGTACGGCCATAAGACAATCTCGACGGAGCAGTTCGAGGGCTTTAAGCTCGACATTCAGAACACCTTGCGTCTGTCAGAGTCTGCGCTCGTGGCGGCCCAGGAGCTGCCGGCATGAACCGGCGCAGCCTGGTTGCCGCGGCGGCGATCCTGGCCGCGGCGTGGCTGAGCGCGGCGCCTGTTGTCGCGCAGGGAAGCCGGCCCACAAGCAGCTATGACCGAGGGTCCGACGGGCTGTGGGCATACGGCAAGTGGCTGTCCGAGATTGGCTATCGCACGAATCGGATCGATCGCTATACCTCGGCGTCTTTATTCGAGATCCCCTTCGGCACTCAGGTCCTGTTGCTGTTATCCCCTTCCTATCGAATTCCACAAGGCGACGCCGAAAAGATCCGCAGTTTCGTGCGGGCTGGAGGGTTGCTCATCTACGTTGCTCGAGACGAGGCCCGGGCGCTCGACGACGGATTCGGCCTGAACCCCGGGGAGAGCGCCGGAGCCGGCTGGCCCCAGCGTGTCGCCGCGGATTCGCTCGGCGTTGCGCGCGGCATCAGCATCAACTGTGTCGCGTCCGGCGTGCTCGGAGAGGTATACGCAGGCTATGTCACCGGACAACAGGCTTTGCTCACCGCGGATGACGCGCCGACGACCATCTCCTTCCAATACGGCCTGGGCAAAGTCGTTGCGACGACTGCTCCCTGCATGTTCACAAACAGAAGCATGGCCGATCGCAACACCTCGACCGTGGCGCGCGCTTTCATCAGATTGGTCCCGCCCGGCAGCAACATCGCCTTTGACGAATTCCATCACTTCTCCGATCCAGGCGCCTTCATCCTCGATCTCGACGACTTCACGCCCAGCGGCCGGCGCGTCTCGCGAGGGCCCTCCAACTTCGAACTCAGCTTTGGCAGCCTGCCGCTGGCGAGCTCGGCCTGGGGAACCGCCCTGCTGATCGCTCTGCTCACCTGCTTCGTATGGCTGCTGGCGAATGGACGCAGGCTCGGGAAGACGATCCCCCTGCCCACCGATATCAGACCGCGCACCTCGGCCGACTTCGCGGTGGCGATGGCAAATCTGCACGAACGATCAGGCGACACACGGGGCATGCGCGCCCATCTCAGGCGCAAGCTCAAGCGCGCCATCGGCAAGCCAATCGGCATCGACCAGGAGACGCCCGACGAGGATTTCGCCGCTCAGGTCGCGCGCGCACGGCCCGATATCGACCCGCGAGCAATCGTTCAAACGCTTGCAACGCTGGCGATTGAGCGAACAGGCCAGGCCGAGCTTGTGACGCTCAGCTCGGACGTCAAGAAACTGATGGAACGCTATCGCTGAGGAAACACAATGAACGTCAAAGACAGCACCGCGCAACTCCGCCGTGAAGCGGCAAAGGTCATCATTGGCCAGACCGAAGTATTCGATCAGATGATGATCGCGTTGCTCGCCCGCGGCCACGTGCTGCTCGAGGGCGTTCCCGGTATCGCCAAAACCCTGGCCGCCAAGACGCTCGCCCATTTGATCCGAGCCGACTTCAAGCGAGTGCAATTCACACCTGATCTCATGCCTGCGGACATCGTCGGCAGCCAGGTCTTCGACACCCAGACCGGCCGGTTCTACACCAGACGCGGGCCGGTCTTCACCAGCCTGCTGCTGGCAGACGAGATCAATCGCGCCCCGGCGAAGACCCAGTCGGCGTTGTTCGAAGCGATGGCCGAGCGGCAAGTGACGATTGAGGGGGAAAGGCACACGCTGCCTGACCCCTTCATCGTCCTGGCAACCCAAAACCCGGTGGACTTCGAAGGCACCTATCCCTTGCCCGAAGCCCAGCTCGATCGATTTCTCTTCAAGACCCTGGTGGGCTATCCGTCCCAGGCAGAAGAGATCGAGATCCTGCGCCGAATCGACGGTGGCTTCGATCCAACAGACCTCGACAGCGCTGGCCTGCAACCGGTCCTCTCGCCAGCTGACCTTGTCGAGTTGCGCCGGGAAATCTCTGCGGTCCGCGTCGACGAAGGCATCCTCGACTACATCGCGCGCCTCACCCAGGCTACCCGCAAGTCCGCGGACCTCCTGCTCGGAAGCAGCCCTCGGGCGTCCATCGCCATCCTTGTGGCCTCCAAGACCGCGGCGGCGATGCAGGGCCGCGATTTCGTCACCCCCGATGACATCAAATGGCTGGCCCCGGCGGTCTTCAGACATCGCGTCATGCTGAAACCCGAAGCGGAGATTGAGGGGTTGACCGCCGATGTCGTTGTCAGCCGGATACTGGCCAAAGTCGAGGTGCCCCGCTAGAGGAGGCGGGTGCTGAACGATGCTGACCCGACGCGCGCTTGCAGTTCTGCTGCTTCCCACACTTGTCCTGGCGTTTGCCGCTTTGGCTCCCGAAGCGGCATGGTCGGCACTCACGCTCGCGCTGGGCGTGACGATGGCGCTCGTCGCCGATATACTCCTTGCGCCAAAAGCATCTGACTTTCGCGTTTCGCGTCAGCATGAACCGTATCTGTCGATCGGTATTCCGAACCCCATCACCCTCACAGTGACCTACGGTGGGAAGCGGCCGACCGCCTTTATCGCGCGTGATGAAGCGCCCGCGCTTTTCGGGTTGGAGCGGGCGATCCTGGATGGCCGGGATGTTTTCGCCCCCGAAGGCAGAAAGGGCTTGCTGCGGCGCGGTGGTCCCGTGCCGATCCGGCAGGGCGAGGCAATTCGCCTGCAATATGCCGTAACGCCACCCAGGCGAGGCGACTACGCATTCGGGGGAATCCACTTGCGCTGGAACGGCCCATTCGGCCTGGTACGGCGCCAGGCGGCGTGGCGGCCGGAGGGGTCCGTCCGCGTATTCCCCAATCTCCTGGACATACGGAAGTACGACCTCCTGATGCGAGTCGGTCGCACACAAGAGCTTGGGTTGCGTCGCGCGCGCGCGTTCGGGGAGGGGGAATTCGAAAGCCTGCGGGACTACACCGTTGACGATCAAGTGCGGCGCATTGACTGGCGCGCAACGGCGCGCCGAAGCAAAGTTACAGTGCAGCAGCTCCAAACCGAGCGCAGCCAGAGTATCCTGGCCCTGGTCGATTGCGGGCGGCTCATGGAGGCGCCTTCAGATCCCGGCGAAGCGCCGCCCGAGCCCGGTCGATCCGCTGCCCGGCGAATTGAACTGCAGAAAATTGACGCGGCGGTGAGCGCGACGCTGATGCTGAGCTATGTCGCCGGACAGCGCGGAGATCGGGTCGGCGCGCTGGCCTTCGCCGATGACGTGATCGCCCACCTCGCGCCGCGCCAGGGGAAAGCCCAGTTCTACAGGATGCTGTCAATGTTGTACTGGGTGCAGGCCCGTCCAATCGAGAGCGATTATGCGCGGGCGTTCAGTTTCGTCGCCGCCCAGCAGCGCAAGAGGGCCTTTGTGGTGGTCTTCACCGATCTGGCGAACGGCTTGTCCGCAAATGAACTTGCGCGCCGCCTCGCGCCCCTGCGCCGACGGCATCTCGTCCTGCTCGTCACAATCAGCGACCCGACCCTGATCCGCCTCTCAGAACGCGCGCCGCACGACGCAACGACTTTGTATCGCCAGTCCGCCGCCGAGGAGATGATCGAGGCGCGGGCGCAGACACTTGACCACTTGAAGACAAGTGGTATCCATACGTTGGACGTTCCCGCCGACAAGCTCTCGATCTCGGTAGTGAACCGCTATCTGGCGCTCAAGGCGCGCCATCTTCTGTGAGGGATGCGCCCATCCTGCGCAGATGCGCCATCGACCCATACCGCGCCAGCAGACGGGCATACTCGTCGGGATCGTGGAAACGGCACTGCCCGCGGGTGAAGGCCCTGGCCACCTCGACGCAGAATCGGGCCGCCTGCTCGCAGTCGTTGATCTGGGTAGCGCCGCTGGCCGATCCGGGCACCACCACCTCTGAGGTGAGCGCGACACCCACCACCGGCGCCGTCGTTGCTGTGGCGGGCTGCAAAATGCTGTTGACGTGATAGACGCCGTTGCCATAGGGGGTGATGTCCTGGGTAGTGATGGGCAGCACCGCGGGCGGCGCGCCCGTCGTCCAGGTCATCAGGCTGAGCAGATCCTCGCTGACGCGCAGAATGTAGCCATCTTTAACCGTCGGTGAAATGGCGAAACCCCGGTGATTGATGACCCGGTTGCCGCGGGTTGTGTCGACGGTGAGAATCGCCTGCATTTCCGAGTGGACTTCGTGCGCGTTCATGACGTTCATCGGCACAGGCGCGTCCATGAATGGCACCGGGTCGTGCGGAATAACCGGTGCCGTTGGACAGATGTGGGTGGCGAAGCGCACCCGCCCGGGCAGCACATCGCCACGCGCCGCGGCATCGGCGAGTTTGAGCGCTGCCGCCAGGGTCACCAGCGCGCCATCAGCATCCGACACCAGACCGATCTGATGTGGGCGGGCCCCGATCCCCCCGAGCCGGCCGATGATGCCGACGATCGGCCCGCTCCCCTCGCCCGGGACGCTGCCCGCGACA
>JBDSIP010000412.1:0-4040 GCA_039917915.1 Thermoflexales bacterium | reverse complement strand
ACGCGGCGTCCTGGGTGAGGGCGTGCTTGAAGAGATAGGCGCCGGGCAGGGCCGGCTTAAGATGCACGAGCTCGCGCTCCTCGAGTTTGTCGAGCGCCGGGCCAATCGGTTCGCCGATGTCAGAGATCTCCTTGAGCACATCCGAATGAAATTCGCGCCCGATGACCGAGGCCGTTTGCGCCGCGCGCTTGCTGCCTTCGTCCAGCCGGTCAAGCCGCGCGCTGATGACGCCCGCCAGCGTATCCGGCAGGGCGATACTGGCGATTTCGCGGGTTGCCCGCCAGTGATCGCCCTCGCGGATGACCAGCCCGCTGTCGAGGAGCGATCGGATGATCTCCTCCGCGAAAAACGGATTGCCTTCCGCCCGGGCCAGAATCAAAGCTCGCACGCTTTCCGGCAAATCCTCGATCTCCAACAAGTTGGCTACCAGCGAGCGCGCTTGACCCTCCGTGAGGGGTTCGAGCACGATCGGCGTATATCGGTCCGAATAGTCGCGCTGAGCGGCCAGATGAAGCGGCCAGGAAGGCTCGTTTGCGCCCGGCCTGAACACGAGCGCAAGCAACAGCGCTTCTTCGCCGGTCACCGCCATCAGCCGCTCAACAAGATCGAGCGAGGCGCTGTCCGCCCAATGCAGATCTTCGAGCAAAACCACGAGCGGCTTCTTCGCAGCCCGGCGCGCGAGGGTATCAATGGCGGCGGCCATGATCCGCTCACGGAGAAGGGGCGGATCGAGAAAACGAACCCGGCTCAAGTCCTCGCCGGTCGGCTTTACGCCCATCAGCGTTGCCAGATACGGGTCCCTGATTTTGGCGTAGGCTTGCGCCGGCGGCTCGCCCGGCCGGATGTCAAGCAGGCGGTTGAAGATCTCAATAAACGGCGCAAACGGGCGGGTCATCTCAAATGACAGGCTGCGCCCCTCGAGGCGATCGAAGTCCTCGGACGCGCGCAGCACGATCTCGCTCGCCAGCCGGCTCTTGCCGAGCCCGGCTTCGCCGATCAGCGAAACGATCCCGCCGCGTCCGCGCATGAGCCCGTCAATTCGCTCCCGCAATTGCGCAATTTCGCGCTCGCGGCCGACGATGGGCGAATCCAGGCCGACGATCCCGCGTTTGCTCTCGATTGTCGTCTTGGCCCGCAATACGCGGTAGGCCGGTACCGGTTCGGACTTGCCCTTCAATTCGAGCGCGCCCAGCGATTGAAGTTCAAACGCGTGGCGGACTTCCCGGGCGGTATTCTCAGCGATGCAGATCGTGTCCGGCTCGGCGGCCGACTGCATCCGCGCAGCAAGGTTCACCGTATCGCCAACCGCCAGATACTCCACATGCTGACCGGCGCCGATATTGCCGACGACCACCAGGCCTGTATTCAGGCCGACCCGCATGCGAAATTCCGGAACCCGCCCGGCAGTTTTCAACTGGCGGGCGTATTCGGCCACGCCTCGAAGGATCTCGAGGCCGGCGTAAACCGCCCGTTCGGGGTCGTCCTCGTGCTGGGTCGGCGCGCCGAAAAATGCCAGAGCGCCATCGCCAAGCAATTGGGCGATCCGCCCATCATATTTCTGGATCGCCTCGGCCACAACCGCGTGCGCGCCCGAGACAATCTCGCCCCATTCCTCAGGATCGAGTTTCTCGGCCAGCGATGTTGATCCGACAATATCGGTAAACAGGACGGTTACGCGCTTGCGTTCTCCGTCGGCGGATGAAGTGGCGCTGCGTTTTGCGGTTGCTGAGTTTCCAAACATTTTTCCCCCCTGGGACCGCCATTGCGCGGCCCGCGTTCGTCACATCATCGGGCTGCCGAGCAGGCGCCGATGCTCCTGCATCATGCAACGGTCCATGATCACGGTCAGGCCCGCAGCACGCCCGACCGCGGCGGCTTCCTCATTGACGATGCCTTCCTGCATCCAGACGACCTTGGCCCCGATCTTGATGGCGTCTTTGACAATCTGCAGGGCCTCGGCGGGCGGCCGAAACACCTGCACGACGTCGATTTTGACCGGCACCGCGGACAAATCGGGATATGCCTTTGAACCCAGAATCCGGTCTGCCTTGGGGTTGACCGGAATGACCTGATAGCGGGCGCGCTTCAGATAGGTCGCGACCCCGAAGCTGTCCTTGGTCTCGTCGGTGGACAGGCCGACTGAGGCGATGACGCGAATGCGCTTGAGGATGTCCTTGATTTCGTCGTCAGTCATCTTGCTCCTTTAGCCGGCGCGCCTGGCGCCGTGCCCTGTTGCCGAAGCGGCAGGCGGACTGCAAATCGGGTGTTGCCCGGTTTCGAATGCACGCCAATGTCGCCGCCGTGTTTCTGGACGATATTGGCGCTCACGTGCAGGCCCAGGCCAGTGCCATCACCGGGCGCCTTGGTGGTGAAGAACACGTCGAAGATGCGCGGCAAAACGTGCTCCGGAATGCCGGGCCCGTTGTCGGCGATCTCCACGCTGAGTCTGCCGCCCTCGACCCGCGCCGCCAGGCGCAGCTCGCCATGCCCCTTCATCGCATCGATGGCATTGTCAATCAGATTCGTCCAGACTTGATTCAACTCGCCCGGATAGGCGTCAATCCTGGGCAGATCCGGGGCGAATTCGCGGATCACCGTGATCCCCTGCTTCAGCTTGTGCTTCAGGATGACCAGGGTGCTCTCCAGCCCCTCGCGCACATCGGTTTCCTTCATCGCGGCCTGGTCGAGATGCGAGTAGACCTTGACCGCCTTGACGATCTCCGAGATGCGCTCGGTGCTGTCGACGACCTCGTCGAGCAGCCCGTGGACGAGGTACCCGACCGCGAGCCAGCGCACGATAACCGGGATCTGCTCAGCGCTGAACGGAACGGTCCAGGCCGCCAGTTTGGGCTGATCCCAACCAAAGGAAACGAGGGGGGGCGCGTATTCCCAGGCGTCCTCGAGCCCCAGGGTATCCAACCACGACTCAACCGCGTATTCGCGGTCGCTTCGGTCAAGCGCGTTGGCGCCGACTTGTTCGTGCGGGTGCGGCGTGTCGAGATCCTCGCGCAAGCGCGTCAAAACGATCCCGCTGAGGTCCGGCGCCAAGCTGAGGCGGTCCAGCGCCCCGCGGGCGGACAGCCAGGAATGGATCGTTTGCCCGAGCTGGCCAGCGCTGCGACTGGCCGCCGCCGCCGGATTGTTGAGCTCATGGGCCAGCCCGGCCGCAAGCGTGCCAAGCGAGGCGAGTTTCTCCTGTTGGCGGACCATCGACTCGGTGTTCCGCAAGCGCTTAATGATGGTCCGCAGGATTACCATCGCGGTGCCGGCGTTGTCGCACAGCAACGTTTCGAATAGAATCCGGCTGATCTTGAAGACTTGACCGGCTTCGCGCGCCCGCACGGTCGCCGAACGTGGTTCGTTGCCAATCAGCGAAAACTCGCCGAGCATTTCACCCTTCCCCCGAATGGCCAGGAAGACCTCCTGTCCTCCCGCTCGCTTGACCACCTCGAAAACGCCGCTGGTAATGACATAGAAGGCGTCGGGCGCGCTACCTTCTTCGAGCAGGACCCTGCCGGCCGGCAACGACTCCCATTCGCCGTTTTCAAGAAGCCAGTCGAGCTTCTCAGAGGACAGGCCCGAGAACAGCGAGAGTTCGCCGAGAAATGTCGCTTCCATGCCTAGATGGTTGACAGGTACTGCCAGAACATGGACACGGCCGCATCGCCATCGCCCACCGCGGCTGCGACACCATGCCGGGTGCCATTCCGGACATCGCCCGCCGCAAATATCCCCGGCACGCATGTCTCCAGCGGAAGTGGATCCCGGTCCAGGGTCCAATTAGCCGGACGCTTCCCGTTCTCAAGCAGGGTCAGACCGGTCATGATGCTCCCGTCATCGGTCCGCCGCAATAAGTTGGCGGCAAAATCCGTCTGCGCCTTCTGCCCGATGAAGACGAATAGGGCCGCCGCTGGCAACGTCTTCTTTTCGCCGGTGCGGGTGTCTTCGATGAACACTTCGTGGATGGTCTCGTCCCCATGGACTTCCCGCAATACTGTCTTTTCAAGCAAGTGGATTCGCTCATTGGAGCGGATGGCGCT
>JBDSIP010000411.1:0-7211 GCA_039917915.1 Thermoflexales bacterium | reverse complement strand
GTGGGCCCTGGCTTCGCCGGGGCCTATCACCCCCGAGGACAAGCACGCTTTGGTGGCCCGACTGATTCTAACGGTAAACTTCACAATTCCATGAGTTCGCTTCCCGCACTGCCGGATGAAGAGACCGCCGAGTCGGGCGTCGTCGACGCGGAATCGCGTCCTACGCGCTCGCTCTGGATCGCGTTTGGCGAAATCGTCCTTGCCGGCTTGATCCTGGCGTGGATCAGCCAGAGCCTGATCGCTAACCTCAACGTCGGCGATGAGGGGATGCGTCCCGCCATCACCCCAGATCAGCAGATTCTTGTCAGCCGGCTGAGCTATATCCTCGCGCCGCCGCAGCGGGGAGATCTTGTCGCAGTTCGGATTCCCACCAATCCAGGCCGCTCGGCCGCCAGCCGAATCGTGGGTCTGCCGGGCGAAAAGATCGACCTGCGGGGCACCCAGTTGTTTGTGGATGGCCAGCCGTTGAACGAGCCCTATCTGCCCAGCGCTATCATCGGGACTGGAACCCCGGTCTCGTTAACGATCGAAGTCAATTTGAAAGCCGATCAGTACTTTGTGTTGAGTGACAATCGCGCCTTCTTTGTCGATAGCCGGGTGTGGGGGGCGGTCGCCTCCGAGGCGATCGTTGGCCGCGTGTGGCTCTCCTACTGGCCTTCCGACCGGCTCGGTATTATTCGCCGCGACAAACCGTAGGAGCGCCATCGAAACTGTTTTTGGCGAGATATTCCCTGACGGAGCCGGCGAATATTGCCCCCGATAAATGTTCCGATGAGGAGTACTTATGCTCCGTAGGGCGCCCACACGTTCTTGACCTGGGTGGCCTGGCGCAGGATCTCCTGAATCAGCCCAGCCTCCCCCGATTCCCAATCCAGGCGTTTGCTGCTCGTCCACATGCGCTTCATGTTTCCGATCGATGCGCGCTCCGTCAGCGTGACCAGGTCAGGCGTCGCGAAACACCACATGGCGTCGATGTCCATGTGCTCAGCCATCACTTTGGCCAGGTCGGTCCGCGCTCCCGTGACGATATTGACGACTCCGCCCGGCACATCGCTTGTGTCCAGCACCTGATACAGATCGGTGGCCAAAAGTGGATGCGCTTCCGACGGGACGACAACGATGGCATTCCCCATCGCGATGGCGCCAGCCATCAGGGTGACAAGGCTCAGTAACGGCCGTTCGGCCGGGCAGAGCACCCCGATCACGCCCATGGGCTCATTGAACGCCAGCGTGATCGCGCGATACGGCGTCCGATGCACCGCGCCGTCGTATTTGTCGCTCCAGGCCGCAAACGTAAACAGGCGATCGATCGAGGCGTCCACTTCAGCGAGAGCGTCGCCGGCCTCCGCCCCGATCGACTGTGACAGTCGGGCGGCGAAATCGACCCGCCGTGCCGCTAGATTCTCGGCGATGTAGTAGACCACCTGGGCCCGGTTGTGGGCGGTTTGTTCGGCCCAGCCCGCCGCCGCCCGGGCGGCCTCGACCGCATTGCGGAGGTCCTTGCGGTTGCCCTCGCCGACCTCGCCAATCAGTTCACCGCTGGATCCGCGCACGCCTCGGGTATAGCCCGAATCCGGCCGGGCCTGCTTGCCGCCAATGTAGTTCTTGGGGGTGCGATCAATCGCGCTGTTCAAACGGGTAACGCCGGCCAGCACAGCGCGATTGTTTGCGCCGGATGCGGCCGGAGTGAGGGCGGGCGAACCGTCGGCATACAGCCCGTGTGGTTTGAGATACTCAAACATGCCTTCCCGACCGCCTTCGCGGCCGTATCCGCTTTCGCGGTATCCGCCAAACCCCGCGGCGGCATCAAAGACGTTGGTCGAGTTAATCCACACCACCCCAGCCTTGATCTTGCCCGAGATGTCCAGAGCGAGGTTGATGTCCTCGCTCCACAGGCTCGCGGCCAGACCATACCGGGTGTTATTCGCCAGGGCCACCGCTTCTGCCGGCGTGCGGAAGGTCATCGCCACCAGCACGGGGCCAAAGATCTCGACCTGGGCGATGGTAGCGCTGGGCGCGACCTCGGTGAAGAGCGTCGGCGGATAGAAGAATCCCTCCGTTGGACATGCCCAGGAGGGTTGCCACAGCGTTGCGCCTTCGGCCTGTCCCTGTCGCACCAGGGCCTCGATCTCCACCAGTTGCGCCTTGGCCACAATGGCCCCGATATCGACCGCCTTGTCAAGCGGGTCGCCCACCCGGAGTTTCTCCATCCGGGCGCGCAGGCGCCGATAGAGCTCTTCGGCGATTCCTTCCTGGACGAGCAGGCGCGAGCCGGCGCAGCACACCTGGCCCTGGTTGAACCAGATCGCGTCGACGATTCCCTCGATGGCGCTGTCCAGGTCGGCGTCCTCAAAGACGATGAAGGGTGATTTACCGCCGAGTTCGAGCGACAGTTTCTTACCGCTGCCGGCGGTGACGTTGCGGATGTGCCGGCCGACCTCGGTCGACCCGGTGAAGGCGATCTTGTCGATGCCGGGGTGCTGCAGCAGAATATCGCCCGTGCCGCCGTCGCCGGTGATGATGTTGACCACCCCGGGCGGAATACCGGCGTCGTCGCAAAGCTCTGCGAAGGCCAGGGCCGAGAGCGAGGTCCATTTGGACGGCTTGAGCACGATGGTGTTTCCAGCCGCGATGGCCGGCGCAATTTTCCAGGCGAGCATCAGGAGGGGAAAGTTCCACGGCACAACCTGACCCACCACCCCGACGGATGTGTATCCGGGCAGCTCAGTGTCCATCACCTGGGCCCATCCGGCGTGATGATAGAAGTGGCGGGTCACCAGCGGGATATCGATATCGCGCGTTTCGCGAATCGGCTTGCCGTTGTCCATCGTTTCAAGGACCGCCAGCAGGCGTGAATGCTTCTGAATCTTGCGGGCCAGGCCATACATGAGTTTTGCGCGGGCGTGACCGGGGAGTGCTGACCAGGACTTGTATGCCTTCCGCGCGGCAGCGACCGCGGCATTAACATTTCCGGCCGTGCCGTGGCTGATCGCGGCGATTCGCTTGGCCGTCGCCGGGTTGATGACGTCGATCATTCCGTCCGGGGTTGGCGCGGTCCACTGACCTCCGATGTACATCCCGAAGACGCGGGAATGGGCGTCAAGCCATTGGTTGGCCAGTTTGGCGCTTTCGGGGGCGGGGCCGTATTCCATCGTGGTCAGTATTTCTGCGACCTTGGTCATGTGTGGGTGCCTTCGCGCGCGCGTGAGGAGCGCGGTTTATTGCATGGGATGCCGGAAACTGGCCGAGTATGCGCCAGTCACATAGTGCTCGAGCTGGCGTTCGATGTCGGCCAGCAGTGAACTCGCGCCGATGCGGAAGAGGGTGGGGCTCAGCCAGTCGTCACCCAGCTCCTCCTTCATCAAGATCAGCCAGTCGAGGGCCTGTTTTGCGGTGCGCAGTCCGCCAGCGGGTTTGAACCCAACCTTCGCGCCGGTCCGGGCCTGATATTCGCGGATTGCCCGCACCATCACCAGGCTCACTGGCAGGGTGGCGTTGACGGTCTCCTTGCCGGTGCTGGTTTTGATGAAATCAGCGCCCGCCATCATGCAGATGAGGCTGGCACGGTAGACATTCTTGAGCGTCGCCAGCTCTCCGGTGGCGAGAATCGTCTTTAGGTGGGCATGGCCGCACGCCTCGCGGAAGGCGCGGGTTTCGTCGTACAGGGCGCGCCAGTTCCCGGTCAACACGTGCCGGCGCGAGATCACGATGTCGATCTCCCTCGCGCCAGCCGCAACCGACCGCCGGATCTCCTCGATCCTCAGATCGAGCGGGGTGAGGCCGGCCGGAAAGCCCGCGCTCACCGCCGCGACGGGGATTTGCGTGCCAGCCAGCGCCTGAACGGCTGTCCCGACCATCTCGTGATAGACGCACACGGCGCCGGTCGTGATGCCGAGGCCGGTGACGCCGAGCGCTTCGGACAGATCGGCCCGCATCGGGTGGCGAGCCTTGGCGCACAGACGCCGAACGTTGCCCGGCGTGTCATCGCCACCCAGGGTGGTCAGATCGATCACCTGAATGGCGCGCACGAGCCAGGCCGCCTGCCAATGCGATTTGACGGTCCGCCGGCCGGGCAGGGTGCTGGCGCGGCGCTCAACGGCGCTACGGTTGACCCGGGCTGCGGCGACCCAGTCCAGATCAAGGGCGATTCCGGGATTTCGCTCAGATGACATGACCAGTCCAGTATAAGACCGTAGCGACAACGAATCAGGCCATGACCTAATCGGCGCTAATCTGCGTGAATCTGCGGATAGATCCATGTCCAAGTCGGCTTGGTTCGTCGCGGGCCCGGCAAGTTTTGTCCGCAGATTAACGCAGATTAGCGCCGATCAAGTCGCCGTTTCTGGCCATCAGTGCGCTGAGGCGCCCTGGTCTGAGGAGTCACCTGAAGCGAGATAATCGCGGGTATGCCCACCTCGCCCATAACGCCCGGTTTCAATCCCGATAGCGCCACCTTGCGCGCCCGGCTTCAGGCCTGGTGCGTGGCGATGCTGTCGATCCAGTGCGACGCCTATACGCTCGGAGTGGCCCTTGGCGCCGGGGTGGTCTTTCAGGGCCGGGGCGAATTGCTGCTGACACCCGCCGTGCTTGTGGTGCCGGAAGGGCATGGTGGCGCGCTCGAGGCGGACCGTGTCTCCGCAGCGCCCGTTTTGGCCGTCGACCTGCTTGACGCTGCGACCGACGCCGCCGCGGCCAGGGCGTTGGTTGAGCGTTATGCGGCCGCGGGCGCGCTGGAGTACTGGCAGATTCGGATCGAGACGCTGGAAGAGCCGGCCTTCCACCAAAGCAACGGCAGCGGCGGGTTTGATCGGGTCAAGCCTGATCGAAAGGGCAACTACTTTTCCGGCTTTAGCGAAAGCCTGGCGTTTCCCGCCCGCTGGTTCGCCGACCAGCCTAGCCTGTGGGTGATGATGCGGCACTGGGCCATCATCGACGACGACTAATTCTCGCAAGATTGATCGGAAGCGAAGGGTCCCGGCGCAGCCGGTGCCCTTCGCCTCTGGAAGCAGACAGCACGCGCTGGCACTCTCGCTGAGAGAGTGCCAATGAGGTCTTGACAGGGCAGAAGGAGCCGTGCTATAGTCAGGCAGTTGGCACTCTGCGCTCGGAGTGCTAAATGCTTTGGCAGTTGGCGCGACGAGTGCTGATAATTGAGCTGAAAAGCTATTACATAACGGAGGATATCGCTCATGGCAAAGAAGGTCGATGAGATCAAGAAGATCAGCCTTAGGCCCCTCGGCGACCGGGTCGTAATCGAGCCGGTTGACGACGAGGAAAGCACGTTCGCTGGCGGCAAGCTGGTGTTGCCCGAGACGGCCAAGGAAAAGCCCCAGAAGGGCCTGGTCCTGGCGGTAGGCGCGGGCAAGAAGAACGACGACGGGAAAGTGGCCACGATGGATGTCGAGCTCGGCATGCACGTGCTGTATGCCAAGTACGCCGGCACTGAAATCAAGATCGACGGGCGCAAGCTCCTGATCATGAAAGAAGCCGACATTCTGGCGATTGTGGAGTAAGAAGCAACCATGGCAAAACAGATTCTTTTCACCGAAGAAGCTCGAGCGAAACTCAAGCGCGGCGTCGACATCCTGGCTCAGGCTGTTTCCACCACCCTCGGGCCGAAGGGGCGCAATGTCGCCCTGGACAAGAAGTACGGCGCTCCGACCGTCACCCATGACGGCGTGACCGTGGCGAAAGAGATTGAACTCGCCGATCCGTATGAGAACATGGGCGCTCAGCTCCTGAAGGAAGCCGCGACCAAGACCAATGACATCGCTGGCGACGGCACCACCACCGCCACGGTTCTGGCCCAGATCATCGTGCACGAGGGCCTCAAGAACGTCGCCGCCGGCGCCAACCCGATGCTGATCAAGTACGGGATTGAGCAGGGCGTTGACGCCATCGTCGCGTACCTCAAGACTGTTTCATTGAAGGTTGAGAAGCACGACCAGATCGCCCAGGTCGCCACCATCAGCGCGCAAGACAAGGAAATTGGCGATTTGATCGCCGTCGTGATGGACAAGGTCGGTAAGGACGGCGTCATCACCGTCGAGGAGAGCAAGTCGCTGAACTTCGAGACCGAGTATGTCGAGGGCATGGAGTTCGATCGCGGCTACATCTCGCCGTATTTCATCACCGCGCCCGAGTCCATGGAAGCGGAGATCAAGGATCCCTACGTCCTGATCTACGACAAGAAGATCAGCGCCGCCCAGGACATCATTCCGCTTCTCGAGAAACTCGTCCAGCGCGGCAAGCGCGACCTGGTCATCATCTGCGAAGATGTTGACGGCGAAGCCCTGGCGACACTTGTGCTCAACAAGCTGCGCGGGATGCTGAATGTGCTGGCCATCAAGGCCCCCGGATTTGGCGATCGGCGCAAGGCCATGCTCCAGGACATCTCCGTCCTGACCGGCGGCACCCTCATCACTGAAGAGATGGGCCGCAAGCTCGAGGGCGTGACGATTGACGACCTCGGCAAGGCCGGACGCATCGTTTCGAACAAGGACGACACCACCATCATCGATGGCGCCGGTGACGACAAGGCCATCAAGGCCCGCGTCGACGAGATCCGCGTGGAAATCGACAAGAGCACCAGCGACTACGACAAGGAGAAGCTCAACGAGCGCCTGGCCAAGCTGGCCGGCGGCGTTGCCATCATCCGTGTCGGCGCCGCGACCGAGACCGAGCTCAAGGAAAAGAAGCATCGTGTCGAGGATGCGCTCAGCGCAACGCGCGCTGCAGTTGAAGAGGGCATTGTGGCCGGCGGCGGCGTGGCGCTTCTGCACGCCATCAAGTCCCTGGCCAACATTCATCTCGATCATCCCGATCAGCAGGTGGGCGTCAACATCCTGCGCCGGGCCCTCGAAGAGCCGATGCGCCGCATCGCCGGGAATGCCGGTCAGGATGGCAGCGTCATCGTCGAGAAAGTCCGCCAGATGAGCAAGGAAAAGAAGTACTTCGGCTACGACGTCATCAGCGGTGAGTATGTCGACATGATCAAGGCCGGCATCATCGACCCGGTCAAGGTCACCCGCGGCGCGCTTCAGAATGCCGCCTCGATTGCGAGCATGATCCTCACCACCGAGGCGCTCATCACCGATATCCCGGAGAAGAAGGAATCGCCCATGCCCCCACAGGGCGGCGGCATGGGCGGCGACTTCTAAACAGTCGTTCCACGTCCAGGCAGGCGCGGAGTCCAGAAATGGGCTCCGCGC
>JBDSIP010000410.1:0-2981 GCA_039917915.1 Thermoflexales bacterium | reverse complement strand
GTTTTTGCGCTGGGTGTAGGGCGCGCTTCCGCCCTGCTCAACGATCTGCCGGCCATCCGGGTTGATCACCGGAACCAGCCAGATCTCGGCAGCATCCAGGAGCGCCGTAATGTCAGGATCGACATCGTATTTCGTGACCAGCTCATCGATGAAGCGGTACACGATCTCGGCGGTGGTCAGTTCGCGCGCGTGGATCGAGCCCATCAGAAAGAAGCGCGGCTTGTCCGTCTCCGGGTTCAACGCGCAGTCGCCCGAGCGCTTTTTGGTCACGCAGATCGTATCGAGATCGCTGCCGTCGGCGGCGTTCTGGGCGCGCTTCCACGACACGCCATAGGTCATGACGGTGGTCAGCGCCGGATAGGTGTTGGACACCGCCTGAAGATGGGCGATATGCTCAGCGACGGTGCGATATCCGCCATAGTAGCTGTCGGCGGCGCCGGGCGGAATGGGGGGAAGCTCGCGGTCCAACGACCACTTGAAGCCCGCGTTTTCGAGACCAGCGAGAGTTTCGGCGTCGGCGGTGACGAGCAGGTAGTTCGGCCCGCGCGCTTCGAGCACGTCCCATCCGCCGCTCAGCAACCGGGTCTGCTCCGCGGCGTCGTTTACGTAGACCCGCGCGACGTATAGCTTGCCCGGCTCGGGCGTGCTCGGGCTGGGCGCGATATCCGCCTTCCCAATCGCCGGAGTGGAGATTGGGCGGCCGGACTCAAGCCTGGAGACGCGCGCCGGCGCGGCTTGACCGGCCGTCAGGATGCCGACGAGCGCCAGGACCGCAGCCGTCACTCCGATCGCGAGCTTCATCAATCCTTGTGGCATACCTGAGGGCGGGTTGGTCGCGCGCGTTCAGGCATGCCCGACGAACTCGATTTCGGGGAGAGGAAAGAGCAGCTGTCCGCCCGCTTCAAGAAAGTCCCGCTCCCGCTGCATGAAGGTCGGCCGGAAATGCCAGGGCAGGACCAGCAGGTTGTCTGGCTTGCGCGCCCGGATCTCCGTTTCGGGCAGGATGGGAATCAGCGTGCCCGGGGTGAAGCTGCCGTACTTGTCCGGGTTGACCTCGCCGATGGCCGGAATATCCTGGTCGCTGAAACCGCAGTACTGCAGCAGCACATTGCCCTTGGTCGAGGCGCCCAGGCCAAGGGTGAGTTTGCCGGCCGCGCGCGAGGCGTCCAGGGTGGCGCGCAACTCATTGCGGTGCTTTCGCACCCGCTGGGCAAATGCGTGAAACGGCGCAAGCGTATGCAGGCCGGCCGTCTCTTCATCCGCCAGCAACTGGTTCACCCGTTCGGTCCGGGCTTTCCAGGGCGAACGGGCCGTTCCGACGGTGACGCTGAAGCTGCCGCCGTTGATGTCGTTGAGCTCAACATCCAGGATGCGGAAGCCGGCCTGATCGCACAACCACTTAATCTGCTTGAGCCCGTAGTACTCGATATGCTCGTGGCAGATCGTGTCGTAGGCGTTGACCCGCAACATCGTCGGCAAATAGCTTTGCTCGAAGACCCAGACCCCATCGTCCGCCAGGACTTCGCGCACGTCCTGAAAGAATCGTCCAGGTTCCTCGAGGTCATACAGCATGGCGATCGAGGTGATGACTTTGGCCCGGCGGGTTCCGAATTCTCGCTGAAAAGTGGCCGCGCTGAAGAAGTCCGGGATGAGGCGGATGCGCTCGGGATAGTGCTGGCGGAACTTTGCGCCGGTCGGATCGATCCCGACCAGGTCCGGCCCATCGGCGGGATAGCCCTGGAGCGTGGTGCTGTCATTGGCCCCGATGTCGATGACCAGATCGCTCTTTCCAAGCGGCACGGTGTCGACAATGCGGGCGACACTCGCATGCAAATGGCGGACCATCGACTGGTTCAGTCCGGAGCGATAGCCATAATTCTGGCCGTACATCTCCGTGGCGTCGTACGAATGGCGGAGTTGGGTCAACCCGCAGCCCCCTGCCCGCTCGTCGCACTTGACCAGCTCGAGCGGGCCAGTGGTAATGCGCTCGTCGCGCGAGCGTGGGAAGACGCCGGTCAGGGCTTGCATGCCGAGATCGATGATCGGCGCGAGTTCCTGGCAACCGCACATCCGGCATTGGGTGATTTCGTGATACATCTATTTGCGCCTGAAGAGCAGAAACGGCCCGTTCTCGCCCTCATACTGATAGTTGGCTTCCACGTACTCGTAGATCGGCGTCGCCGCCCTGTAGTCTGGCACGTAGTCGACGCCCTCCCATGGAAAACCGGCTTTCACCAGAATCACGTAGGCGGGTCGATAGCGGGCGAGGTCGGAATAATACTGTCCGACAAAATTGGCATGGCTGACGGTGCCCGCGCGCTTGAGCCATTGGTTAACAAAGGCAAAGCGGGTGGCGTTGGCCCGGCCAGACAGGGTATAGACCCACGGGGCGTCCCCGATGATGGCGATGCTGTCGGTGGGTTGGGTCGCCGCGGCGATCTGTTCTGCCACTGGTATGTGGGGGGCCTGGTAGCTCTCGAGATACATCTGGCGCAGGCTCTTGCGCTCGATCACCGTGTTGACCCACGCGTCGGTCATCACCGGCCACATGCGCCATACCAGCAACATGGCCGCGCCAATGGCCAGCCCGCGCGCCGTCAGACGGGCCAGCCTGCCAACCTGCGAGGGACTGTCTGACACCCGATGCGCCGCCACGCCGGCCAGCACGGCCAGGGGCAGCATGAGCAGCGTGTAGTGATACTGGATGTAGTTGCCCTGCCAGATCACCAGCGCCGTTGCGGCTGCGAACAGAGCTAATCCGGCGCTGACGCCAGGGGCCGATCCCCGCGCGCGCGCGACGGCGCCAGCAGCGGCCAGGCCGATCACGATCGGGAAGCCTCCGCCGAGCACGATGTACTCGCGAACCGGGAGGGTGGCTTTGAAGCGCGCCGTCAGGTCGGCGCCGTTGTCGAAGAAGCGCAACATCATCGCCACGACCTCGGGAAACGGGCGGGGCGGGGCGAGCGGGAAGATGTCGCGCA
>JBDSIP010000409.1:0-2663 GCA_039917915.1 Thermoflexales bacterium | reverse complement strand
GGTACTGCGCTCCAATTCGGCGGCAAAGTTGGCCGCGGCCGAAAACGTATTCCGCCCGGTGATGACATATAACCGCCCGGCTTGATTGACCTCATCGCTCTGGAACACAGACAGTAGCGGCCAATAGGTGGTGTTGTCGCCGCCTCCGTTGTGGCGCAGATCCAGCACCACCCGCGGGATGGATTTGCCACGGATCAGGTCGCGCGCCCGTCCGGCAAACGCCGACAGCGACTCGTCACCGCTGCGGGGCTGGATCGCGTTGTACTGGATGTACAGCGCCCGGCAATCCTTAAGGCAAGTCATCCAGAAGTTCTCGCTCTTGCGGCTCAACCACAGGGGCTCGGCTCGGGCCGGCAAGCCAAACAGCGGCATCCAGGCCCGGAATGCGGCGATATCGATCGCACCTGGTTGAACCGTCGCCGTTGTGCCGTTGGCGCGCTCGAAGACCAGATTCGGCCGGGCTGTGTCGGCGATGAGGCCCTCGGCGGCCAGCAGCTCAGGGATCATGAGGTAAGTCGGGGCCAGAAAGCGAAACCACGATTCGTTGTCGTGTTCCACATATGGCCGGAGGCGCTCCATCGCCACGCCCGCCTCGATGTCGCCGATGCGCGCGAGCTTCGCTCCGAGCAAGTCCTCAAATGGCGGGCGCGCGCCGATGACGCGCAGACCGTCGCTGAAAGCATACAAACGCAGACCATATAGATGCCAGGCCATCGCCGCCTGCCCGAAATAGATCCGGGTGTGCCCATCAAACTGGGCGGCGATCCGGAGCAACCCAGCCTTGACCTGTTCGTCGGAGAGTGTATCGAGCCGCGCGTCGAGCGCCGCAATCAGTCCGTTCACTTCGGTCTCATTGCCCTTGAAGAACAGTTTTGGGTGGATGGCTTTCAGTGCGTCTGACAGGGCGCGCAGGTCTTCGCGCCAACGCTGGCCAGCGGGAGTGCCACCGCCTGCCACGCCTGTAAAAGCCGCCGAAACGAACGCCACAACGCGATCGATGAAATCCTGCCGGTCGGAGCCGCCCAGCAATTCGACCCCATGCGCGGTCCCGGGGTAGGTGTGAATTGACTTCGGCATCGGCGCATTGTCGTGCAGCCATTGGGTCTCGCTGGATGGCACAATCGTGTCGCCGGCGCTGGCGACAAAGAGCCTGGGCCCGCGAATCGCTTTCAAGTCGTCGACGTTGACTGTGAGCGGCGCAACGGTGTAGGGCGTGCCCACCGCGATCACCCCCGTCACGTCTCTTTCCGCGCCAAGCTTGATCGAGGCGATGCCGCCCAGGCTCCCGCCCGCCAGCACGATCCGTTGGGCGCCCTGGGCGCGGGCATGCGCCAAAGCCGCCCTGGCATCGGTCACGGCCAGAGTCCACTCGCTCTGGCCAGGCGCGTCTGGGTTTGTGCCGCGCCAGTCGTAGGTCAGCACCGCCCAGCCCTGTTTGGCCAGCGCCTCGGCCAAGGGCAGCCAGCGCGCGCTGCGGCCATCACCGTTGCTGGACAGAATGACCCAATCCGGCCCGCCGCCCCATTGCCGCGCCACCAGGGCCGCGCCGTCCTCGGTCTTCAGGCGCAAATCCTGCGGGCGGGCTGCGTCTGGCCTCGCGGTCGCAATTGGGGTGAGGGTTGGAGGCGCCGTGGCAGGGACGATTGCGGTCACGGTCGGAGCGAGTGCGGGCGAGGCTGTGGCTGGAACCGCCGGCGGAGGCGGGGCGCCACAGGCGCTCATGACGGTCACCGAAATGCAAATTGCGAAAAGGCGGAAGGGGCGCATCGCAACACTCTAGCCAGGGCGGGCAGGGGAAATCCCCCTCAAAACTGAGGGGCCTGAATTGGATCTATCGCCGAGCCACCGCCGCCATCCGGCTGTTGACGCCCAGCTTGCGATACAGATTGCGGCAGTGCCAGCGCACCGTCGTAACGGAAATTCCCAAACCCTGGGCGATCTGCGGATCGCGCCAGCCGCGCCGAAGGCAGGCCAGCACATCCTTTTCGCGCGGGCTCAGCGCGCCAATCGGCGCCTCGGTCGCGAGCGCGCGGGTGTCGTCGGTCAGAAAGTCATTCAAGCCGGTCCCTTGAGTCTGGGCAAGCGTCTGCGCGCGCCAGGCGAGGTCCTCCGCCCCGGCGGAATCGCCCTCGCGCAGGCTGAGCGCCGCCAAACCGTCCAGCGAGGTGACATGCAACAGTCCATGCCGGGTGGACTCGCCACGCATCGCCGCGGTCCGCATGCGTCCTTTGGCATCAGAGAGGGCGCCGCGATCGCGCGCCAACAGCGAGAACTGAGCCTCGACGACACCTGTCAGTACCGCATCGTTGGCCGGCACGATCTGGCGCGCCTGGTTGAGCCAGCGTTCGGCCACACCGGGTTTGCCCGCCCGCCGCGCGGCGATCGCCCGGATCAGCGCCAGTTGGGAACGAATCGAAGCGAAATTCGGCCCTTGAGAATTCGGAGGCGGGGAACGTTCAATTCGCGCCAGGCGCGTCTCCGCGGCGCTCACGTGGGGCTCGGCCTGCTGCGGGGTCGCGCCGAGGACCAGCGCCCAGGCCAGCCACATGCTCAAGTCGGGCGCCAGGCGGCGGAGCGCGGGTGGCGCGGCCTCGCACCAGGCGCGCAGCTCGGCGATTTCGCCGCGGCGCATCAGCGCTTCGGCGTGCGCGCAAATCTTGTTT
>JBDSIP010000408.1:0-4518 GCA_039917915.1 Thermoflexales bacterium | reverse complement strand
CGGGGCGGGCTGACGATGACGGGTTCGATGCCTTCGGGCACAACGCCCGCGAGCGCGACACCGCGCTGTTCGGCCACCACACTCATTGCCCGCACGGTATCGGACACCAGATCGCCGATTTCGCATGGCATGAGGTCCAGGGTCAGCCCGCCCGCATCGGCCGTCGCCAGGTCGAACAAATCGTCGATCAAGCGATTCAGGGCCAGCGTATCGGCCCGAATCGAGGCTAAGTAGCGCGGCACTTCATCGTCTCGGACGACCCCGTCGGCCAGGGCCTCAACCCGCGCCCGGATGTTGGTCAGCGGCGTGCGCAGATCGTGCGACACCCAGGCGATGAGGTCGCGCCGCATTTGATTCAGTTGGTCTTCCTGTTCGCGCGCCAGCGCCAGGCGGGCGGTCATCTCGTTGAAGGCGCGGGCCAGGCGTGATATCTCATCCCGTCCGGATTCGCTCGCTCGCGCGGCCAGGTCGCCGCCCCGGACCGCGTCGGCCGCCCGGGTGACATCGGTGATGCCCGCGCTCAAACTCATGGCCACGAAGTAGCTGAAGACCAGCATCACCCCGGTCGCGTAAATCATGATCACGAGCACTAGCGAGGCGTCGTGATCGCTCAGGAACATCAGGTTGGCGGTCGCCGCGATGGTGAGCAGGATGAGCCCGGCCCCAACCGCATAAGTGACGAACAAGGCCATCGCCAGATGGGTGAATTGACGCCACCAGGATTGGCGCAGGGCGATGGCCGCCCCGGCTGACGACACGACGATGGGGATGGCGAACAGGAACGCAAACAGGGGGGCGTCGGCCGAAGTCGGGCGCAGCACGATGCCGACAAGTCCAACGCTCACGGCCACCACCGCGGCCAGGGTGATGCCGAAACCCAGACTCCGCCGCGTGTTTGTTGTCATGGCGCGCCTAATCCGCGGTCAACCGATAGCCCACACCCCAGACCGTGACAAGGCACCTGGGTTTGGCCGGATCGACTTCGACCTTGTCCCGCAGCCGATGAATATGGACGGTGACGGTGCTGGCGTCGATGTACTCCGAGAATCCCCAGACGTTATCCAGAAGCTGCTCGCGCGAAAACACCTGGCGCGGGTGGCGCATAAAAAACCACAGCAAGTCGAATTCCTTGGCGGTGAGTTCGACGGGTTTCCCATCGACGGTGACCTCGCGCGTATCGGGGCGCAGCGTGATGCGGCCCAGGGTCAGCATCTGGCTGTCCTGAACCGGGGCGGGTTGGGTGCGGCGCAGGACGGCCCTTACCCGCGAGACGAGTTCGCGCGGGCCAAAGGGTTTTGGCACGTAGTCGTCGGCGCCAAACTCGAGCCCCAGCACGCGGTCGCTCTCGTCGGTGCGGGCCGAGAGCAGGATAACGGGCGTTGCGCCGCGCGCACGCACCCGCTTGAGCACCTCGAGCCCATTGACACCCGGGAGCATGATGTCGAGGATGACCAGGGCAATTCGCGCCCCGTCATCCTCGATCAAACGCAGGGCATCGGTGCCGCTGGCCGCAACCAATACGCCAAACCCCTCGCGTTCCAGGTAGCGCTGGGCGATTTCCCGAACGGTGGCTTCGTCATCAACGATAAGGATGTTTTGCATGGCATCGGCGCGTCTGAACGCGTCTGATGGTCAGGCCCGCCGTGCGCAGGGCCATGAATGGGCGCTTACAAAACCCTTACGGCCCGGCAGGAGCCTCAACTCCAAGCAATTCCTCGACCAACACCGGCGCCACACCCGGACGTTCTACCCGGGCAAGCAGAGTGTAGAACCCTTCCGTTGCGGGCGCTGCCAGCGACCGGGCGTATTCGCCTTCGCCGACCCGACTGAGAATGATTGGGCGGCCCGGCACCGGGGCCACTGCCGGGGGCGCGCCGGGGAGCGCGCCGCGCCACGCCATCCGGACCGCTATTTCGGCGTTATTGACCGGCAGACCGGCGGTGTCGCGGACCGTGGCCCGCGCGCCAAGCGGAGCGCCGGGCGCGACAAAGTCGGCATCGACCACGAACTCAACCTGCAGGTCGGCGGAGGCCGCAACCGCGCGCGCGCCAGTCTGGTATTTGTCGAACAACTCCCAGCGCAGGGCCGTCAAGGCGGCGTCGTTGACGTAGATGTCGCCATGCCCGGCGACCACGGGATATACGTGCCGGGCGCCGGGGTGGGCGGCGCTGCGCTGCGGGATGGTTGCATCGCCCGCATCGGTTTCCTGCCAATTCACCAGGCCCCAGGCGCCCTGCGCGTTCATCGGCACGATCCCGAAGGTGGCTGTCGGACGTTTGACGCCGATGAAGCAGACGGTCTCGACGCTCGGGGTGACCTTAAGCGACTCGGTCAGGGCCTTGCCGTCCTTGAGCATGGCATGCGCCTCGTGGGGCAGCCACCCAGCGCCGTCGAAAGGGTCGAGGACCTCGTTGTTGGTCCCGCGCAGAAACGGGTCGTCGACCGGGAGGATCTGGTAGACCGACGGAAAGCTCCGGAACAGGGCGCGGGTGCGCTCCTGGATGTTGAAGAGCGAGAAGCGCATGCGCAGGAACGTGTCGATCCCGCTGGTGACCAGGCGCATGGCCTTGGGCGTGCCGTCGTAGGGCGATCCAAACAGGAAGAGCCGATCGACCAGGCCCGAGGCGCCCTCCTTCTCGATCGCCCAGCGGGCGACAACGCCCCCGTTGGAGTGGCCGATGACCCAGGCCCTGGCCCCGCCGCGCAACTCGCTCCAGCGGGCGATTGCGGCGGCCAGTTGCTTGCCGGAATCTCGGTTGCTCTGCCGCCAGTCGTAGGGAAACTCGAAATAGTCGCGGTCTGATTCTGCATAACGAGCAGGATCGACTTTGTAGCCCATCGCGCTCAACGCGGCCCGCAGGCGGCTGTACTCCTCCATCTTCGCCCACGGCTGCAGGATGACAATGTCGTCGAGGATGCCGGCCGGCTCGAGGGCGGACGGCCAGGCCAGTGACGCCATCAGGCGATCCAGCCAGCCCTCGATCTGGAACGGATTAAGCGGGATGCGGCTCAGGTCGATCCAGCGGATTTCCTGGGTGACCGGGTCGCGCAGCTTGCTGCCCATATAGCCGGGCACAAATACGAGGAAGTGGTCGGGCACGCGGGAGTTGGGCATACCCGGATTCTAGGGCCGAGGGCCGAACAGCGCAATGAGGCCGTTTACCCAAATGCATATGCCGCGGCGAAGCCGGGACATATGCATTCGGCATATCTATAATCACTCCTCCGCATCATGACAATCAGCCTGCTTGTCGGCGCCCTCACCACGCTGGTTTCCGGCGTGCTGGCGACACTTGTGCTGAATCGCTTCCGCCAGCGCGGCGGAATGCACTTGTTGATGTGGGGCATCGGCATGCTGCTCTATTTTGCCGCGGGGATGTGCGAGACCATCCTCGCCTTTGGCTGGAGCGACCTGGCCTTTCGCCTTTGGTACTGGTCGGGTGCTATGCTGGTCCCGCCGGTTCTTGCCCAGGGCACCCTGTGGCTGCTGCGCAAAAAGAGCCCCTGGACGGCGGCCACGACCGCCGTGATCGCGTTCCTGGCCCTGGCTTCGCTGGTGTGGGTCCTATCCATCAAGCTTGATCCCACCCACTTCACACCCAGCGGCGAACTGGCGAAATTTCTGACCGAGAGCTATCGGGCGATCCTGCCGGCGAATCCGCCCAAGGGCGAAGTCTCGGTGCGCCAACTCCTGCCGCCGGTCTTGAACATCTATGGCTCGATCATCCTTGCGGGCGGCGCGGTCTACTCCGCGTATCTGTTCCTGCGCAAGTCGATCCTGCCAAATCGGATGCTGGGCAATGTCCTGATCGCCGTGGGCGGCCTGCTCCCAGCGCTCGGCGGCACCCTGATCAAGGTCGCAGAGGCGATGCCGGACTTGGCGGCCTTTGCGTCGGCGTTCAAGTATGCCGGAATTGTCGCGGGCGCGCTGTTGCTATTTGCGGGCTTTGAGCTGGCGATCCGGCGCTAGTCATCCTCCGCCCGGCGTACGGATGACCGTCGCGCCCGATTAGCGTGCGCTCAGAGTCCGCTCACGCGCGCGCTCATACTCGTAGACTATCAAAGTGATGGATAGCACAGCAACGGATATGGAACTGATTCTCATCGTCGACGACGACCAGCGCATTCTGGACATGGTCCGGCGCGCTCTGACCTATGAAGGGTATCGCGTCACCTCGGCTCGCGACGGCGTTTTGGCTCTGGCCAGCGCGCGAGATCAAAGTCCGGACCTGGTCGTGATGGACTGGATGATGCCCGGGCTGGATGGTTTGGCGGCCGTGCAGCGACTGCGGAACGCCGATACGACCCCCGTGCTGATGCTGACCGGCAGGGACACGGTCGAGGACAAGCTCCGTGCGTTCGAAGCCGGCGTGGACGATTTTCTGGCCAAACCATTCGCGCCGGAGGAGTTGATCGCCCGGGTGCGCGCGCTGCTGCGGCGCCGGAGCATTGCCGGCCAGATCGGTCCGCTGCGTTTTGCGGATCTGACTCTTGACCCTGCGACGCGCGCGGCGCGGC
>JBDSIP010000407.1:0-3351 GCA_039917915.1 Thermoflexales bacterium | reverse complement strand
GCATGGATTTGAAACGCAACTACTAGGCCATGCGTGCGACCGCGCCCGCCAAAGCGCCGCCCCGACTGAACCGAATTCTGGCCGGGATCGAGGCGCATCCGCATTGGATCACCTCTGTGTTTGCGCTTGCCCCGCTTGGGTTCATGCTGCGCGACTTGAGTTACGACTGGCTGACCGCGAACCCGATTCAAGAGCTGACCTACCGGACGGGAAAGGCGGGTCTGGTGCTGTTGGTGGCATCGCTCGCCTGCACGCCGCTGAACGCCTTCCTCGGCCTGCGGGTCGCGTTGAAGATCCGGCGCGACCTGGGCCTGTTTGGGTTTCTGTATATCGCGCTGCACCTGCTGATTTTCACGGCCCTGGATCTGGGTTTGGACATCGCGCTGATCGTCAACGCCATCTCGCAGAAAGTGTTCGTGCTGGCGGGCATGGCGGCGTTCGCGCTCCTTGTTCCGTTGGCGATTACCTCGACCAAAGGGTGGCAGCGCCGCCTCGGCAAGCGCTGGAAGCCCCTGCACAAGCTGGTCTATCTCGCCTTGCCCCTGGCGGCCCTGCACTACGTCTGGCTGGTCAAGGCTGATATCCGCACGCCGCTCGCCTATGCCGCGATCATTGGGCTGCTGCTGCTGGCGCGCGTGCCGGCCGTGCGTGGCTGGTTGAGCGGTTTGCGGCGGCGGGTGGAAGCCCGTGCGCGCCGGACCGCGGCGCCGGTTGAGGCGCGGCGTCCGGCCGATCAGCGCTCGACGATGTGACAGGCACGGCAGCGAGCCTGATAGGCTTCGCTCGCGCCGACCAGCACAATCGGATCGCTCGCCAGCGCCGGTTTCCCGTTGATCAACCGCTGGGTGCGGGTGGCGGGCGCGCCGCACTCCATGCAGATCGCCGAGAGCTTAGTCACTTCCTCAGCCCTGGCCATCAAGGTCGGCATTGGGCCAAAGGGCTCGCCCCGGAAGTCCTGGTCTAGACCGGCCAGGATTACCCGCTTTCCGGCGTTCGCCAGGCGCTCGCACAACGTGACAAGCTCAGCGTCCATAAATTGCGCCTCGTCGATGGCCACCACTTCCGTGGCCGGATCCAGTTGGGCCTCGATGTCGGCGGCGACCCGAACCGCGGTGGCGCCGACGTGGGACCCGCTGTGCGAATTCACCGTGTCATAGCCAAAACGGGTGTCGATTGCGGGTTTGAACACCTGGGTGCGCTGGCGGGCAATCTCTGCCCGGCGCACGCGCCGGATGAGTTCCTCGGACTTGCCGCTGAACATGCAGCCGCAGACCACTTCGATCCAGCCGGTAGTGCGTTGATGCTTGAGCATGGGATGTACGATTCTACCCACTCGGCGCGCGCACCCGGTATGATCGGTTGATGCGCGGGACGGTGAAGCGGAAAGCCAGAAGAACGTTCCCGTGGACGTTGTGCGCGGTCCTTGCTCTGGCCGTATTTGCGGGCGGCGGTGAGCCCGCCGGCGGTGCCCGGGCGGAGGCTGATGTAGTGACCCCCCGGGCTCGCGCCGCCGTCGCCGGCGGCAAGCGGGCCGACCTGTATGTGATTGCGGCGGGGTGGCCCGATCTGAGCGCAGCGCTGGGCCTGAACTCCAAGGAAGCCAAAACGCGCTACGTGGTCGAACGCCTGCGCGGTTTCGCGGACACGGCCCAAAACGGGCTGCGCCAGGGTCTGCGTGAGCGCGGCGTGATCTATCAGGATGTGTGGCTTGACAACGCGTTGCGGGTTCGCCGGGCAACGGCGCAGGACTTGGATTGGCTGGCCGCGCGCAGTGACCTTGTTCTGGTCGATGTCGACGCGCAACTCGAGGTCGCTGCGCCGCCGCCGCGGGTTGGCGTGGTCTGGCATCCTGCCGACCTGCACTGGCAGGCGCCCTACGGCCCGGCTTTTGCCGATGGCCTGCGCGCGGGCGCGCAGCCTCCCGGCATCGGGGTCGCCTGGGGGGTGGCCCGGACCGGAGCGCCGGAGTTGTGGACGCGCGGGATTACCGGGCAGGGCGTCGTCGTCGCTGACCTCGATACCGGCGTGCGCTGGGATCATGCTGCATTGGCGCCTCACTATCGAGGTTGGGTCGCCGGCTGGGCGCGCCATGCTGGCAATTGGTTTGACCCGGTCGGCTACACCGACGCGCCGGAGGACCTGAGCGGGCACGGCACCCACACTGCCGGGACCATCATCGGCGACGACGGGCGGGCCAATCAGATTGGCGTTGCGCCTGGCGCGGCGTGGATCGGGTGCCGGAATATGTCAGGCGCTCAGGGCATCGGGGCCGCGTCGCTGTATCTGATGTGCTTTCAATTTGCGCTTGCGCCAACGGGTCTGGCTGGCGAGAACCCCAACCCCGGTTTGGCGGCAGACATCACCAGCAATTCCTGGGCATGTGATCCGGGCTTTGGCGAGGCTGGCTGCGACCGCCCGGAGGCGCTGGCCCGCGCCCTGGACGCTCTCCGTTTGGCGGGAATCGTTGTCGTGGCCTCAAATGGCAATTCGGGGGCGTCTGGCTGCGGCACGGTAACGCTTGCGCCAGCCACGTTGCCAGGCAGTCTGGCCGTCGGCGCGTTTCACGCGACAGGTGAATTGGCCCGTTTCAGCAGCCGCGGACCGTCACCGATCGGCGGGGCTATCAAGCCGGATGTCGTCGCGCCCGGAGTTGACATTCCTTCGGCCGCAGTCGGCAACCGAAATGCCTACCGCCTGGCCAGCGGGACCAGCATGGCGGCCCCGCACGTCGCGGGCGTGGCGGCCTTGCTGCTGTCTGCGGCCCCATATCTGCGCGGGAATGTAGCCGAGATCGAGGCCATCCTGCGTCAAACGGCCCGGCCGATGTCGGTGACCGAGAAATGCGGCCTGGCTCCGGTTGATGCTCGCCCGAACAATACGACCGGCTACGGCGCGATCGATGCGGTTGCGGCTGTTGCTGAAGCTCTGCCGTTTGACACGGGATTCGTGCCATCCGATGGGGCGGGCGGGCCAAGTCTGATCCTGACCAACAGAAGCGGCGCGCCGCGCTCTGGCATAGCGGTTGTCTTCAAGACAGCGATGGGCGGTCCGCTGACCCAGACGGTGGGCACCCTTGGCCCGGGTCAGACCGCAACGGTCAGCGGGTCTTTGGCGGCCGGCCCGGCATTCGACCTGATATACCAGGGGCTGGCTTCAGTGCGCTTCGTGGCGCTTTCTGCGCCGCCTTAGCTGGCCGGCCCGGCTTCGGCAGGGCCAGTTTCTGGGCCGATGTGTTTTCGGCTGGCGCAGCCTTGGGCGGCCGCCCTGGGCGCTTTCCGGCGTTGGGCCCACGCTTGCCTGCGGCTGTTTTCGTGCGCGCACGGGCCACCTTCCGGCGTATCGGCAGGGCAA
>JBDSIP010000406.1:0-9222 GCA_039917915.1 Thermoflexales bacterium | reverse complement strand
GTAGACGTAGACGTAAACGTAAACGTAAACGTAGACGTAAACGTAAACGTAAACGTAAACGTAAACGGAAACGTAAACGTGAACGTAAACGGAAACGGAAACGGAAACGGAAACGGAAACGTAAACGTAGACGTCTACGTAAACGTAAACGGAAACGGAAACGGAAACGTAAACGTGAACGTAAACGGAAACGGAAACGGAAACGTGAACGGAAACGGAAACGGAAACGGAAACGCGAACATAAACGTCTAGGCAAACGAATACGTAACGGTCGACGTTTCCGTTTGTGTTCCCGACCCCGGTTCATCGCCCACCCTATAATCTCCCCCATGCCCTCCGAAGACGCCAAACTGGTCCTCGTCGTCGACGATGAACCACGCATGATCAACTTCATCCGGATGAATCTTGAGCTCGAGAGCTTCCGGGTGGTCTCGGCCGAAAACGGCCTCGAGGCCGTCAAGCGCTGCCGTGAGCTCTTGCCCGACTGCGTCCTGCTCGATGTCATGATGCCGGAGATGGACGGCTTTGAGACCCTGAGGGCCATCCGCGAGGAAAGCAGCACGCCCGTCATCATGCTGACCGCCCGCAGCGACGAGGATGACAAAGTCCGCGGGCTGAACCTGGGCGCCGACGACTACATCACCAAGCCTTTCAGCCCGCGCGAGCTCGTCAGCCGGGTCAAGGCTGTTGTGCGCCGGGCCGAACTGCCCTCCCAGGTCGACAAGGCCCCCATCCGGGTCGACGAGCACCTGCAGGTCGACTTCAACCGGCGCGAGGTGATCGTGGGCGGCACAACGGTCAAACTCAGGCCGACCGAGTGGCGCCTGTTGTATCACCTCATGCAGAACGCCGGCTGGGTGGTCCCGCATGAGACACTGCTATCGAAGGTATGGGGTTGGGAGTATCGCGACGAGACCCAGTATCTGCGGCTGTATATCACGTATCTGCGCCAGAAGATTGAGCCCGACATGCAACACCCGCGCTACATCATGACTGAGCGCGGGACGGGCTACCGCTTTGTCGACTACAAAACGAAGCCGAAGAGCGGGTGATGGTTGGAGCTTCGTAGTCACCCAATCAACGCCGCCACAATCGCCAGGGCGATCAGAGCCACGGCCGCCCAACGCAGCGCGCCGGCCAGCCAGACCAGGCGGCCGTGCTGCTGATGGGCGGCCGTGCCAGCCGCGAGATCCTGGTTGTTGGTTGGCGCGACGCCGGCGACACGCTGCAGCCACCAGGCCCGCGCGCAGTAGGCGTACTGGCCCAGCTCGCTGGCCCGGATGATACGGCGTTGGGGTGGCGGCGCGGTCATATGCTACTTCGCCCTGGCTTTGGCGGCCGCCCGCTGATAAGCGTTGCGCATCACGATCGCGCCCTCTTCCATGTTGGGCGTCTCGCACATCACCCGCCCGCCGGCCCCGAAATCGGCCAGGGCCTGGAAGAGCTCCTTGTACTTGACATCGGCCACGTCGAGGTTGAGGTGGCGCTTCTCTCCCTTGGTCGTGTACTCGATCCCGCTGAAATGGATGTGCATCCGGCTCAGCCCGCGTTCACCCAGGCCCGCGGCGATGAGCTTGAGCGCGCCGGCGAATTCGGCATACGTGTTGAAGGAGCCGTCGCCCGGGCGCGCATGCAGGTGGGCGAAGTCGACGCAGGGCAGCACGTCCTCGATCTCGCGGCTCCAGGCGATGCATTCCTCGAGCGAGCCCAGCATCGCGCCCTTGCCCATCGTCTCGGGCCGCAGCGTGACCGCCAGCTTCTCGCGCCTGATCGTGTCGGAGACCTCGGCCAGACGGTCGCGGGCGATCTTCCACGCGACGGCGGGCTCCATCTTCATGTATGAGCCGGGGTGAAAGATGATGTCGGTGGCGCCGGCCTTGTAGCCCGCCCGGCAGGCGGTAAGCAGGCGCTCGCGGCCGGCCAGCCACATCTCCTCGGTCAGGGCATTCAGGTTGATGTAGTACGAGGCGTGGACGCTGAGGGCGACATCGGCGGCGAGGGCGGTCTCGCGCAGCCTGGCGCAGGCTTCGTCGCCGATCCGGATGCTCTGCACCCAGGCAAATTCCAGCGCGTTCAGGGTCATTTCACGGATGCGCTGGATGCCGCCGACGCTTCCACCGTTCTTGGGCGCGCTGAGCGGCGTGCCCACGGTGCCGAATCGAAACGGGAGCGTGACGTGGGTGGCTTTGCTCATGGGCGGCATGATACGTCATGCGGCACCTAATGGATTCCCGGAAACGATACCCCCGACACCGCCAGGGGGTATCGTTTCCGGGAATATTCTGAAGAGCGGCCGCTCCAGATTAGGCGTTCCACCCGTATACTCCGCGCTCATGAACGACCCCAAAAAGATCCGGGCCTGGAGTCTCTATGACTGGGCCAATAGCGCCTACAGCACCACCGTCGTCGGAACTGTCCTCCAGTCGTACCTGGTCGCCATCACCCCGGAGCGCCAGGGCCCGGCCCTGTGGGGGGCCTGCATCACGATCTCGGCCATCCTGTCGTTCGTCCTGGCCCCGATCCTGGGCGGGATCGCCGACGCCACCAACATGAAGAAGAAGATGTGGACGATCTTCATGCTGCTCGGCTCGATCACGACTGTCCTGATGTTCTTCATCACCCCCGGCCTGCATATCCTGGGCGCCGTGCTCGCGGTCATCAGCAGCATCGGCTTTTCGAGCTCCTTTGTTTTCTACAACGCGTTTCTGCCCGAGATCGCCAGCAACGACCAGCGCGACAGGGTGTCGTCGCTGGGCTTCGCCCTCGGCTATCTCGGCGGCGGGATCCTGCTCGCCCTCAACCTGGCCCTGATCCTGGGCGGCGAATCCTTTGGCATTCCGACCGGGTTGGCGACCCGGATCAGCCTGGCCTCGGCCGGTCTGTGGTGGCTGGGTTTCTCGATCCCGATGCTGCGCCGAATCCACGACATCCCGAACGCCAAGTCGGGGACGAAGATGAGCGGCAACGTCATCACCGCCGGGTTCAAGCAACTGGCCAACACGCTCGGCCACGCCCGCCAATTTCCCCAGGCATTCAAATTCCTGATCGCCTTCATCCTCTTCAACGACGGTGTGCAATCTGTGATCGGGCTGGCCGCCACGTTTGGGACCGATGAACTCAAGCTCGGGCAGACGACCATCATCGGTGTGTTCCTGATGGTCCAGTTTCTGGCTTTCGCCGCGGCCTGGGTGTTTGGGCGGATCGCCGAGAAGATCGGCGCGATGCGGGCCATCAAGGGCAGCCTGGTGATCTGGACCCTGATTGTCACCATGGCCTACTTCTTTGTCCGCGAGAGTTGGCACTTCTGGGCGTTGGGCGCGGCTGTGGCGATGGTCCTGGGCGGGACCCAGGCGATCAGCCGCTCGCTGTTCTCGAAACTCGTGCCCAGGGACAAGTCAGCCGAATTCTTTGGCCTCTACGAGACCAGCGACAAGGCCTCCTCGATCTTCGGGCCGCTGATATTCACCATTGTCTTCGCCGCCACCCAGAGTGTCCGCGGCGGGATTCTGTCGCTGATCGTCTTCTTCGTGATCGGCCTGGTGATCCTGGGCTTTGTCAAGGTCCGCGATGGCATCCGCGATGTGGCGGAGTACGAGGCGAAGATCGGTCTGTCGTAGCGCAGCCGCTCATCTCGAATTGATCATGTCCGGCAAGCCAGCTCGGCTTCGGGGCCACCGAAAACGCGGCCTCCTTCTGAATTCTGAATTCTGCATTCCTATCGGTAGAACGTATACGCGTTCGCGATCGACTGGGCGAGCAGGGCCAGGGTGTGCGGGGCGATCCCCATCCACACGATCGTCACTGCTGGGGCGATGACGCTGAGATGCAGCGCGCGGGCCTTGAGCCGGGCCCAGACGTCGCCGATGAGCTGGCGCAGGGTCTCCAGACGGCCGGCTGCCTCCATCTCGAGGGTGGCCGGGGCGTCCTCGGGCGTAGGTGCGGGCGAGGCGTCGAGCAGCGCGCCCAGCCCGCGCACGACCGCGATGCCCACGCTGGCCGAGGCCAGAATCGACAGCATCATCAGCTCCTGGTCGCCGAGGGCCAGTGACCGGATGGACATCCAGCGTGAGACAAAGCCGATTGTGCCCGGCAGCCCGGCCAGCGACAGCCCGCCGATCCCGATCGCCAGGGGCGCCCAGACCAGCCGGCGCCCGGCCCCGCGCAACGCGTCAAACTCATCACTTCCGAACTCCTGGCGGAGCAGCGACACGCCCAGGGCCAGCAGCCCGAACGAGATCGCCCGGGCCCCGATCCCGATGGCGATGGCCTCGATCGACAGCACCGTGCCCAGCCCGGCCTGGATGAGCAGCGCCCCGATTTCGACCGCAAGCCCGCAGGCCATCACCCGCCCAAACGAGCGCTGAGCCCAGGCGGTCAGCCCGCCAAAGGCCAGCATGAGGATCCCGCCCAGGTTGGCGGCGCTGGCGACCAGCGGGCTCGCCCGGAACCACTCGTATTCCTGGCGAAAGGACAGGAACAGAAACGTGATCGCGCCGAGATAAACGGTGGCCAGAAATGCGGTCACCAGCGGCGGCGCGTCGCGGGCGACCGGGTGGGTCCAGGTGAAGACCGGCAGCGCGCCGAGCAACAGGGCAAACCCGATCAGCAGGAACGTCACCGCCGGCGCATACCCCGCCGCGTCGGGGGCAACCGTCAGGGCTGCCTGGGCGACGACATAGCCAGCCCCCAGAAAACAGGGCAGGGCCAGGGTCACGATGGTGAGGAAACGCAGCGCGCCCAGGGTCGCGACCCGGTGCTGCTCGTGGGCCTCTTCGCGCTCGACCTGGATCATCATCGCGGCCAGCGAGGCCGCCACCTCGAGCGCCAGGGCGCTGAAGACGAAGGGCCGGATCATCAGCGCGACACTCACGGCCGACAGCATCGCCAGGCCGAGCGGGACGAACGTCCAGCCCTGGTTCGCCCGGACCGATAGGGGGAAAATCAGGGCCGCGGCGCTGAAGATCAAGATCAGCGCATAACGGTCGAAATCACGCACCCGCAGGGTTCGGCCCAGGATGGTCAGGGGCGCGTTGAGCTCGATCTGATAGCTGCCGATGGCCAGGACGGTGCTCCCGCCGGCCGCCGGCAAAGCCAGCAGCAGGATGACAAAGACGCAGGCCCCGACCGCGATCGGGAGCTCGAAGATGCGCAGACCGCGCAGGGCGAGCGCCGGAATGGCGGCCACCAGCGGGACGGCGACGATGAGCAGTGCGACGGGAAGCATGGCGGTCTAGCTCGGGGCCCTGGTTCGGTCGGCAACGTCGGCAAGGGTGAGATACGACAGCGCCACGCCCAGGGCCAGGGTCATGAAGCCGAGCAACACGGCCACGCTGACGCTTGGCTCGAGCGGGGCGTAGACCAGCTCAACGCCCGAGATGAACATCAGCAAGCCGATCCCGGTGTTAAGGGCCTCGGAGGCCGTGGCGGCCAGGAGCAGCGCCGCGCCGATCAGGACGTAAGCGCTCAGGGCGAAGTCCGGCGTGGCTTTCGGCGGGGGAAAGCGAGTTGCCGCGCCAAAAGCGGCAGTCAGGACAAAGGCCGTGGCAACCGCCCGAAGCAGCACCTGGGCCGGCACGCTCCGCCAGGACGGATGCAGGATGCGCTCGACGGCGACCGACTCTCCGCGAGCGGCGCGCTGGTCGTCGGCCCGTTGGGCGGCGATGCTCAATGACAGGCAGACCAGGATGCCGGCCAGAATCTTGATGACGGCGACCCCGGGTTGCGAGACGCGCGCGAGCATGATCCCCACCACGACATACTGGCCGATCAGGACGGGCAGGGCCAGGCGCCAGTTGCGGATCAATGAAACGATGATGGCCGATGCCACCAGGGCCACCAGCAGTGGGCCGGTCGCCAGTTGCGCGAGTCGTTGCAGCAGAAGCGCCAGATCGGTCACGGTGGGGATTATCGCGTATCAAGCATCGCCCATGCCAGCCGCGCTCGGCCGGGTGCTTCAATCGCGCTCGGCAGCGGAAATTAGGATAGATCCAGATCGAACCCGGCCGATCCCTGGCGCATGATCGCGAAATGCGTGTACAACAGGACGCAGGAGACTTTCATGACGACACCCCCCACTGACTATTCCCGCATGTTTGATGTGACCGGACGCGTCGCGCTCGTCGTGGGCGCGGGCAGCGGTATCGGCCAGGCCAGCGCCCAGGCGCTCGGTGCCTTTGGCGCCCGCGTGATTTCGGCCGACGTAAAAGCCGACACGGCCGAGGCCACCGCCCAGGCGATTCGGGACGCCGGAGGGCAGGCCAGCAGCCTCGTCCTCGATATGCGCAGCCGGGCCGAGATCGCTCGGGCGCTGGCGGCGGTCCCGGCGCCGGATATTCTGGTCTCGACGCCGAGCATCAACGTGCGCAAGCCTGTTCTGAGCTACACCGAGGACGAGTTCGATCGCGTGGTTGGGCTCAACCTTAAGGGAACCTTCTTGCTGTTGCAGGAGGTCGCTCGCGGGATGGCCGAACGCGGCCGGGGCAGTGTCATCGTTTTCTCGAGCATTCGCGGCGAAACCGTCGAGCCCGGGCAGGGTGTGTATGCGGCGACCAAGGCGGGCGTGCGACAACTCTGCCGCGCCCTGGCCTCCGAGCTCGGCCCGATCGGGGTGCGGGTGAATCTGATCGCCCCGGGTGTGGTCGAGACGCCCCTCACCGCCCAAATCAAGAACAACCCAGCCTGGTATCAGGCGTATGCTGAGAAGGGCGCGCTGCGGCGCTGGGCCCAACCGAGCGAGCTGGCCGGTGCCGTTGTGTATCTGGCCTCGGATGCCAGCTCGTATGTGACCGGCAGCGTGTTGTATGTCGATGGCGGCTGGATGGCCCAGGACGGGCGCTTCACCCCGCCGCTGTAACGCCGTGACCTGTCAGGTCGCCCGGCAACGTTATGTAAATTGACATGCGCAAGAGAAGGCCCTGATGCTCACCGACCTTGAACAACGGGCCCTGGCCCTCATCGACGACGACGAGCTCGTCGCCTGGACTCAGGCCCTCACCCGGATCAACAGCGTGTGGCGGCCCGAGCTCGGCCTGGGCGAGGAGGAGGCTGCCCGCTGGGTCGAGACGCGCTGCCGCGAAATCGGACTGGAGACTTACTTTGAGATGGTCCAGCCCGGCCGGCCCAATGTCATCGCCGTGCTGCGCGGCGCGGACACAACGGGCGAAAACCACCCATTGCCGGTCGACGCGCCGCCTTTGCGCGGGCCAACCCTCATGTTCGAGGGCCACACCGATGTCGTCACCGAGGGCGATGCCCAGGCCTGGACCGCCCCGCCTTTCAGCGCAACCCTCCGCGACGGCCGGATCTATGGCCGGGGGGCCAACGACATGAAGGCCGGCCTGGTGTGCGCCCTGGCCGCCCTCAAGGCCGTGGCCCGCAGCGGGGCCCGCCTGCGCGGCAACGCCCTGCTCGGCGCGGTCTGTGATGAGGAGGGCCGGATGATCGGGATCAAGGCCTTTGTCGACACCGGATGGGCGGATGTCGTTAGCGCCGCGATCGTGTGCGAGCCTGAGGAGAACCACCTGTGCGTCGAGCAGAAGGGCGTCATGTGGGTGCGGGTCGTGATTCGCGGGGTGATGGCCCATGGCGCCATGCCCCTGACCGGGGTCAACACCGCCTATCCCATGGCCCGCTTTCTTGATGCCATCCACGCCCTCGAGGAGCGCGAGATCGTTCGCCATCCGCGCGCGCCATTTTTGGGCCAGCCCAGCATCACCCCGACCATCTTGCGCTCGCCGCCACCTGGCATGGGCGAGCCGCAAAACAACGTGATGCCCGGCGCCACTGAAGTCATCCTCGACTACCGACTGATCCCGGGCCAGAACCCCGAGGCGCTGGCGTCCCAGACCGAGACCCTCCTGCGGGCGGCCATCGCCGTGGATCCGCGCCTGACAGGTGACCTGACTGTCATTGAAGTGCGCCATCCCACCCGCACTGATCCGGCCCACCCGATCGTGGCGGCCCTGGCTGGCGCCCATGTCGACCTGACCGGCGGCCCGCCCACCTACGGCGGCGTGCCCGGCTCCACCGATGGGACCATCCTCAACGCCCGCAAGGGCATCCCGATCGTGACCTGCGGTCCGGGTGACATCCATGTGCCGCATCATGTCGACGAGTGGGTGAGCGTGGAGGAGATCAAGCTGTCCGCCCGGATGTATGTTCTGTCTGCGTTACGCTATCTGGGCGCCGAATCGCCATGAACAACGATCTGACTGACGTCACCGGCCTGAAGGTCGGGCATTGGACCGACCCGGTCAATGGCACGGGCTGCACCGTCATCCTGTGCCCGCCAGAGGGCGCGGTGGCGGGGGTCGATGTGCGCGGCGGCGCGCCGGGCACGCGCGAAACAGACCTGCTCGACCCGACCTGTCAGGTCGAGCGGGTGAACGCCATCCTGCTGGGCGGGGGCAGCGCCTTTGGCCTGGCCGCCGCCGATGGCGTCATGCGCTGGCTCGAGGAACGCCGGATTGGCTACCCGGCCGGGCCGGCGATCGTCCCAATTGTCCCGGCTGCGATTCTGTTCGACCCCTCGGCGGCCCTGGGCGGCCGGCGTCCCGGGGTTGAGGCCGGCTACGCGGCCTGCGACGCGGCGACTGGCGGCGCGATTGTCCAGGGAAACGCCGGGGCGGGCACGGGAGCAACGTGTGGAAAAGCGTTGGGCATGCAGGCAGCGATGAAAAGCGGCCTGGGCAGCGCCAGCATTGCCCTCGCCAACGGGGTGGTCGTCGCCGCCCTCGTCGCCGCGAATCCGTTTGGCAACATCCAGGACTGGCGCACCGGCGTCACATTGGCCGGGGCTCGCGATCCGTCCGGCGGTTTCGCCGACCCGGTCGCGGCGATGGGGGCGCAGGGTCAGGATGTGGCGCGCGCCTTTGGCGGGACTAACACCACTCTGGCGGTGGTTGCGACCAATGTCAAACTGAGCAAGTCGGCGATCACCCGAGTGGCCCAGATGGCTCAGGTCGGCTTGGCCCGGGCCATCCGCCCAATTCATACGATGATCGACGGCGACGTGGTGTTTGCCCTGTCGTGCGGGGACAAGAGCGCGGACGTCAACCTGGTCGGCGCGTTGGCGGCTGATGCGCTGGCTGACGCGATTGCCCGGGCCGTCCGGGCCGCCGCATCCGCGTTTGGCCTCCCGTGCGCGCGGGATCTTGGTTAAGCATCTCGCGGCTGCGCTGACTCGGAAATGATATTCCCCGCCCCGGCGTGCGCCGGGGCGGG
>JBDSIP010000405.1:0-6742 GCA_039917915.1 Thermoflexales bacterium | reverse complement strand
CTTGCCAGCGCGCCCAACGACCTGGTCATCGACCCGTTCTGCGGGAGCGGGACGACTCTGGAAGCCGCCCAACGACTCGGGCGCAAATGGCTGGGCATCGACGCGAGCGCCGGCGCGGTCGAGGTTGCGCGAGGAAGGCTTGCGGCAGCAACGAAGGCAGGACCGTAGCAACCCATTGCGCTGCCATCGCATCCATCACCGAAATGGGGGCTCCAGAGGTTCGCTGTTTGCGCAAGGTGTAGGTGCAGCCACGCCCGGATCAGGGCCTCACCTGCCCATCGCCCTCGCACACCCACTTGTAGCTCGTCAGCTCGCGCAGCCCCATCGGCCCGCGGGCATGAATCCGCTGAGTGCTCACCGCCACCTCGGCCCCCAGCCCGAACTGCCCGCCATCATTAAACCGGGTGCTGGCGTTGACAAACACCGCGGCCGAGTCAATCTCGTTGAGAAAGCGGGTGATCGCCTCGGGGTCCCGCGACAGAATCCCATCTGAATGCTCCAGGCTGTGGGCGCGGATAAAGGCCAGGCCCTCGTCGAGCGTGTCCACCACCTTCAGGCCGAGCACAAGAGAAAGCCATTCGGTGTCCCAGTCACCCGGGCCGGCCGCCGATACCGCGGGCGTAACCTCGCCCAGCAGCGCCAGCGCCGGCGCATCACATCGAAATGTCACGCCCTTGGCGCCAAGCCGGGCGACGACCAACGGCAGCGCGCGAGCGGCGATCTCGCGATGGACCACCAGGGTGCCCAGCGCATTACAAACGGTCGGGCGCTGGGTCTTGGCGTTGTCGATAATGTCGAGCGCTTTTTTCAGGTCGGCGGTCGGATCGAGATACAGATGGTTGATCCCCATCCCGCCAGTGATGACGGTGATGGCGCTGTTTTGCCGGCAAAACGCATGCAGGCTTGCGCCCCCGCGCGGGATGATGAGCTCCACATATTCGTGCAGGCGCAGCAGCTCGAGGATGCGCTCGCGGCTCGGGTCGTCGATGAACCCAATCGCCGCCTCGGGCAGCCCCGCCTCGGCCAGGGCCTGGTGGACCAGCCCAACCAGGGCCCGGTTGGTGTTCAGAGTCTCGCTTCCGCCTCGCAGAATTACCGCGGTGCCGCTCTTGATTGCCAACGACGCAATGTCGATTGTCACATTCGGGCGGGCCTCATAAATCACCCCCAGCACGCCCAGAGGCACCCGCCGCTTGCGCAGGCGCAGGCCGTTGGGCAGACGGGTTTCGTCGAACCACTCGCCGACGGGGTCAGGCAACGCCGCGACCGCCCGCGCGTCACCCGCGATGCCCGTCAGGCGCCCGGCCGTCAAGCTCAGCCGATCGATAAAATACGCCTCGACCTTTCGGGCGCGGGCGGCCTCGACGTCGATCTGGTTGGCGGCCAGGACCTCATCCCGCCGCTGTTCGAGAAGATCAGCGATCCGGGTCAACACCCGATTCTTCTGTTCCGTCGTCGCGCGGGCGAGCAGGCCCGCCGCCGCCTTCGCGGCCCGGCCCAGGGAGGCTACATCAGCTTGAATCACGCCCGCGATTATAGGGGTTTGACGCATATAATGATTCTGCATGAAGGTACGCGGCGCGCTCTTCCGTCCCTTGCTGGTCATCCTCGCCATCGCACTGTCGCTGGCCTCGGCAGGTCTCGCCCAGACCATGAGCGTCGATCCCGAACCCGCGGCTACCGGTGTGCCATCAGCGCGCAAAGTCCTGTCAGACGTCCCGTCGGACCTGGTGCCTTCCTACGAAACACTTTGGAAATGCGCCTGCGACTCGGATGGGTGCTGGCCGGGCTGTTTTACGCTCGCCTCGGCCGGCGTCCTGAAATACTGGTCGCAAAAAGCCTACCCGAACCTTTGGCCGTATCGCGGCGCCGAGGATGAGAATAACGGTCTGATCCGACTGCGCGAACTGTTCCCCAATCTGTTGTGCTTTGGAAACGGCAACGGAAACGGGCAGCCGGGCGACAGTGGCTACGATGCCTTCGATGTCGCCAACGGGTTGCGCCAGTGGACGGCTGAACGCGGCTACCGCTTTAACATCACGCCAGTTCCTTCGCCGAGTTTCGAGCAGATCGTGGCCGAGATCGACGCCGGCCGGCCCGTGATCGGCGCGTTTGGCCAGTCGCCCTGGGGCAGCCACGCCGGGACCATCGTCGGTTACGACACCAGCAAGAAACGGCAGGTAATGATCGTCCGCCCGAACCTGCCTGACAAGCCCGACACCGAACTCGAATGGGGCATCGGCTACCAGGAGTTTGGGATCGTCACGCTCGTCCCGGGCGGAGCCGCCGGCGTGGACCCGGCGCCCGCCCAGATCGTCTTTGACGTTGTCGTCGGCGCAAACGACCCGGGTTTTTCCGCAGCTGGCGACTGGCGCGATGCGGGCGGCCTCGGGCATGCCGGAAGCGCGCGATTTGCCCCCATCGCCGACGGCGGTCCGGCAGGCGATGAGACCGCTTTTGCGCGCTGGTCACCCAGCATTCCCTTCGACGGCGCCTGGGAAATCATGGCCTGGATGCCTCTCGATAAACTAGATGCATCGAGCAGCGGATCGGTTCTCTACAAGGTCACCCACGCGGAAGACCAAAGTCTGGTCCGGCGCAGCCAGCGCGACACGCCTCAGGGTTGGTTGAGCCTGGGCACGTATCCACTCGTGCGCGGCGAGCGCGGCACGGTTTCCATCGGCAACACGAGCGTCGAAACAGGCACCCACAGGGTGTGGGCCGATGCTGTGCGTTTTGTCTGGCGCGCGCCGCTCCTGCTGCGCGGCGAGGACGATCCGGTGAACACATACCTCGTCCGCGACGGGCGGCGTCGCGCCCTGCCCCAGGATGGCGGCTTGACTTTCGCCGCGCTGCGGCTCCTCCCATCCAACGTTCGAAAGTTGACACCCCTCCAGCTCGCCCAGTATCCTTCGGGCGAACCGATTCCGAGTGTCCTCTCGGCCTGGGTGGGCGCCTATTTCAACAACACCCAGCTCGCGCCACCGTCAGCGGCAATCCGCAACGACACGCCTCTGGCCCTGCGCTGGGATGGCCTCTCGCCGGTTGCCGGCGTTAGCGCGATCGGGTTCTCGGGCCGCTGGACGCGGGTCATGGCGTTCAGCCAGGGCGCCTATACCTTCAAGATCCAGGCGGCCGGTGGTTTGCGTCTGTGGGTCGATGGCCGCCTCGAGATTGACGCATGGGACGCCCAGGGCGCCTTCATAGAACATCAGGCCAAAGTCGCCCTTGACGGCGGGCTGCACCGCGTGGAAGTCGAATATGTCAACCGAACTGGCGGCGCGGCATTGGTCTTTGTCGACCTGCCGCCTAACCCGCCACTTCCGGTCGATCAACCGGTGATTCGGTTTTCCCGGGGCCTCACGGCGACCTTGAGCTGGCTTGACACCGGCGACGCGGATGGCAGCGCCGATGGCGCGCCTCGACGATTCACGGTGTCCGTCGGCCGCGAAGATGCCGCGGCCGGCGCCTCGCGCGAAGTCCTGAACAGCGACTGGCTGACCACGACTTCCTGGACGGCTCATTTTCCCGGAACCGGCGCCTACGTTTGGCGGGTGGCCTCTGGCGATGGCGCGACGGTCAGCGAATGGTCAGCCCCCCGCCGCATTGTGGTGGACCGCACCCCGCCCTGGGCCCAGATGGCTTTGGCCACGAACCCGGCCGAGGAACTGGATCCGGCCCAGAAAGGACCGCCGGCGGTATCCCGCGCGCCGGGACTCAGGCTGCGCTGGACCCAAACCGATACTTTGAGCGGGGTGGCCTTTGTGGACATTCAGGCCCGCGAAATCGTGCGAGCTTCCACGGCCTATACCTTCGCGACCGAATACCGCGAACAGACCCGTTCGGCGGTCGAAGTCATTGTGAACGGCGGACGTGAGATCACCCGGGCCACGGTCCTGACCTCCCTCGTTCCGTATACGGGAGTGGTCGAGGTGCGCACGTTCTCGCCCAATCCGGCCGCGCCGTGGAAGCTGGTCCAGTCCAACCAGACTGGCTCCGAATCGATCTTCGTGGGCACCCCCGGCTCGGTGTATGAGTTCCGCGCCCGGGCCGTTGATCGCGCGGGCAACGCCCAGGAATGGTACGAGGGTTATTCCGTTGTTGCGCAAATGGATCCGAACGCCGTCCTCATGCCGACTCCGACGGCGACCCCCACCCGCCCGCCGCCGACGTCCGTCCCCACGACCGCGGTTCCGCCTACGCAGCCACCTACGCCAACGGGCACGCCTTCCCCAACACCCACGCCGACACCCACAACCTGGCCAAAGGAAACAGTGGCGTCAGTCAAAACCCCGGCGTCCAGCCCAACCACCCCCGCGACGCCGACGGCCACACCGACGGCCACGCCAACGCCCACGCTTCAGCCAACGCCCACGTTCGCGGCAACTTCCATTCTGACCCCGGCGGCGACCAAGCCCGCGACGGAGCCGCGCTACATCGCATCGACCCGGTTTGACCTCGAGCCCACGCCCACGGGTGTGCTGTCCCCGTTGGTGGCTTCGACGCGCGCGAATGCCCTCAAGGACGCGTACGTCAACAGCGCCTATCTGCGCGTGGATGTGCTTTCATCTAAGATCGCCGAAGCCCCTCTGCCCAAAGATGGCACGTGCTTGGCCACGGAGGACGCCCAGCCTGGCGCGCGCGCGATGCTAAACCTCAGGATTTCAAACTACTCGCCCATTGAAATCCGCGGCTGGCGGCTGGCTGTGCTGGCCGGCGATGGGCCGGCCCAGATCTGCCTGCTGGGTGTCGAAGTGAGTGAGCGCCTGCCCGCGATTCCGCCCGGGGCCCGGCGCGACTTCACGGTCCTGGCCTACGCCCAAGTCGACGCGCCCTTTACGAACGTGGAGGCCCAGTGGCAAGGCGAGCGTTACCGCGTCTGCGCCGACGGCTCGCCGTCGGCCATAGGCTGCGCCGCGGTCATGGTTTCGGGCCCGTCCGTCCCAGGTTGGGCGCCCACGCCACTCCCCGACTTTGGCTGGCGCGACGAGGGCGCGCTTGGCCAGGCCGCGGCCGAAATTGGCCCGACTGTGACGCCCACGCCCACAGCCGCGCCACTCCCGACCCCCACGCCCACCCGCGCGCCAGCATTCTGGTCGGTCACCGCCCAATCCCTTGATGCGTCAGCCTGGGGGCGACCCAAACGGGCCAGTTGCTTTGCCTATGACGACGGTGATCCCGTCACGCGCTGGCAGGCTGGTTTTCGGATCGAAAATGTCTCGCCGTCCGAATTGAGCGACCTGCGGGTCACCTTCTTTGAGGGCGGCAAGCCACTCCGAACTTGTTTTCATGGCTATGGCGGCAACATGCCGAACATTCCGTCCGGTGACGGCCGCAACATCTCGTTATTTGCCTTCGTCGAGAAGGGGCAACCGATAACATCGGTGTTGATCGAAGCCATGGGGCAATCGCGTCGTATGTGCGTCGCGGGCGGAACACTGATTTCCTGCAAGTAATCGACCAGTTGCGGATTCAGCCCGGCTACCGTAGAATCGGACACAGAGGACTATTAAAAATGCAAAATCCAAATGACCCGCAAGGCCAGGGAAACTATCCCCCGCCACAGTACCCGCCCCAGCCACAATACCCGCCCCAGGGGCAGTATCCACCGCCTCAGCCGCCGTATGTTCCTCAGCCCATGCCCCCGGCTGGGCCGCAGAGCAATACGATGGCGATCGTGAGCCTGATCGCCGGCATCGCTTCATTCGTCGCTGTTCCGTTGATTGGCGCCATCGTTGCGATCATTACTGGCAACAATGCCCGCAAGGAGATTGCGGCCAGCAACGGGATGCAGACGGGCGATGGGATGGCTAAGGTCGGTGTCATCCTGGGCTGGGTCAACGTCGCTCTGTCAGTGGTATGCGGTTGCATATTTCTCGCCACGCTCATCCTGCCATTCCTGATGGTTGGCACGGGTGGGTCACGCTGAGCTGACGGCAAGACTGCCACATCAACGCGAACCAAGTGGAGCGCCCCCGCGGGAGCGGGGGCGCCTTTGTTTTGATGATGCGGACGCCTGCTGAATCGCACGCTCCAGGCTCACAGACGCCGGGCGCGCCTCTCAAGGCACGAAAAAGCGGTCCGGCCACCGTGAGCTTAATCCTGGGCGTTGTGGCGTTCCTCCTCCAGTTCGTCGCGGTTGGCTTTGTTCCCGGCATCAACGCCATCATTGTCGGAAACAGTGCCCGCAAGAGCATCAAGGCCAGCAATGGGCTTAAGACCGGAGACCGGTCCGCCAAGGCCGGAGTGATCCTCGGTTGGACCAGTATCGTGATGTCGGCCGTGTGCCTATGTATTGGAGTCGCCGCGTTGACGATCTACGTCTTTACCTGCGGCGGGGCCCCCGTCTGCTAGTACTACAGCCGCACATGCTCTAGCACGACCGTTTTCGTGGCCAACGGGTCAGCGCTCCCTCGAGTTTCATTGCCTGCCTATGGCTCTTGAGCGCCGTTTATGACGCAGCCGCGCTCGGCGCCCAATAGTCGGCACCGGTAATTGAGCAGGTGAGTCTGGGCTGCGCGACTCGAGCGTCGTCGGTTAACCCTTGGGTGGCCCGATGTCGGTTCGCGCCAATTGATACGTAATGCGGGCCACCCCAAGGGTAATCGGACGTTCCCGAATACCACAGCCGCATATACGCTGGCAGGTAAGCGTTCCGAGCGCTTGCGGTAGATTCCGCGCGTTCGCAGCACGGTTGTGCGGCTGTAGTACTAGGAGCGCTGGCAAAAGGTTCGGCAACAAA
>JBDSIP010000404.1:0-7718 GCA_039917915.1 Thermoflexales bacterium | reverse complement strand
CGCACACGGCATATAGCCCACCCGCGACTACGGCCGCGAATCGACGACCGCCGCCCGCCAGCCGCGCAGCCAGAACAATGACGCCGGCCGTGGCGGCCACCTCCGCAAGCGCAGATAGAAACCGCAGACCGAACTCGCTGTCGCCCGCCAGATTGATCCAAACGTGCAGCAGCGCGTAATACAGGGCCGGACTGCGATCCCCGGCCGTCATCACCACCATGTCGCCGAGCGGCATCCGGGCCAGCGTCCACGACCACCCCTCGTCAAACCACAGACTCTGGCTGGCGAGCTGGTTGGCCCGCAGCCCAAATGCCAGTAGCACCGTAGCGAAAAGCGCTACGCGCCAAACCCAGGCTCGCCTACTCAAAACCAAGTCCGCGCTCCTTGAGGCTGACATACCGATTCTGGCCGATGACCAGATGATCCAGCAGGTCGATATCAAGCAGTTTGCCCGCGGCCGCGAGTTGCTTCGTCACCCGAATATCCTCGGCCGACGGCGAAGGGTCGCCGCTCGGATGGTTGTGGGCGACGATGACGGCCGACGCATTCAGACGGATTGCATCCTTGAACACCTCGGCAATCCGCATCGAAGCGGCATTCAGGCTGCCCCGATAGATCATGGCAGCGCCAATCACCCGATTCCGGGTGTCGAGGGCGAGGGTCCGCACCTCCTCCTGTTCCAGAACACCCATGTCAAGCATCAGCATTTGGGCGGCATCGGCCGGAGTCCGGACTTGGCTCCGTTCGCCGAGTTGGCTGTGTGCCATGCGCCGGCCGAGCTCGAGGGCGGCCTTGAGCTCGAGGGCCTTAACCCGGCCAATCCCGGGGATTCGGTTGAGATCGCGCGCGTCGGCCCGAGCCAACCCGGCCAGGCCCCCGAACTCGGCCAGCAACCGGTCAGCCAGCCCCAGCGCACCCTGCCCGCGCAACCCGTTGCGGAGCAGAATGGCGACCAACTCGCGGGCCGACACGCCTGCCGCGCCGACCGTCGCAAATCGTTCGCGTGGCCGCTCACCACCCTCAAGATCACGGATCCTGGCGCGCGGCGGATCGCCGGCGTCTGGCGTCAAGTCGGTATTCATGTGCAGTGAAAGTGATACCACGCGACGCCTGGTTTGCGCCTGACAGTTGGCTGACGGAGCTAATGGTTTTACGTGGCTCCAAGTCGATCGGATGAGTATAATCCGCAATTCATGACGGAATTACTTGCCGCCGCCAATAATCTGATCGTCGCCGCAGTCAGCGTCATTGGGGCCATTACGGCCGCTCTCGTGGGCGGTATCACCATCTGGACGTTTCGGGATATTCGATCGCGCACGCGCGATATCCTGGCCCAGATTCTCGCCACGGTGATGGTCGGCGTCGTCCCGATCGCCGGGCTGTTGGTGTACTTCCTGCTCCGCCCCCGCGAGACGCTGTCGGAAGCCTATGTGCGGGCTCTCGAGGAAGAGTCGCTCCTGACCAGCATCGAGAGCCAGGAATTCTGCCCAACCTGCGGGCGGCGCGTTGACGTGGATATGCAATTCTGCCCGTCGTGCCACGATACGCTGCGCAAGGCCTGCCCCAATTGCGGCCGGGCATTGCACCTGGCGTGGGATCTATGCCCCTACTGCGGCTCCGAAACTGGCCCGCCCGCCGAAGTCTCGCGCCCGGCTCGCAAGTCGGTGAACCGGCCCAGGCCGCAACCGGCGGTTGCCGCGCGGGCGACTGCGCAGCCCCGGCCCGCTCAAGCGCCAAAACCGGCCCTGCAAGCGCCTGCCCGCACGGGCGCGACCAACGGCATCGGCGCGCTGTTTGACCGCATTGGCGGCGCAGTCGAAGGCGTCCTCGACCGCACGCGGAGCGGCCCTGACTCGGCGGCCCCCGCTTCGGGCCCCGCCGAGTCCTCGCCCGCCGCGCGGCGCGCTCTACCTCGCGGTCAGCAGCCCAACCCACACTCCGACGACGCGCTGGAATAGAAAGAAGGATTCCTGCGAAAACGATGATCCCCGGAAAGGCCGGGGACCAACGTTTCCGCAGGAAATCTTGTCTAAACCGTTTGGATCTTCAGCACATTCGTGCGGCCCGCCCCGGCGCCCACGGGCAGACCGGCCGTGATGACGATGCGATCGCCCACATTGGCGTAGCCACGTTCACAGGCCGCCTGGGCGGCGGACAGAAAGAGGGTATCAGCGTCCTTCGGCAGAGGCATGATCGCGGCGTTAACCCCCCACATGAAGGCCGTGTATGCATACGCGCGCGGACTGTTCGTCAGGGTCAGGATGTCAACCGCCGGGCGATGGCGGGCCACCATCCGGGCAGTATGGCCCGATGACGTTGTGCATACGATGGCCCTGGCGTCCACGTCTGAGGCCAGTTCGACGGCGGCGCAGGTGACTGAATCGGTCACGACGTCGATGACACCGACCTCGGGCCCGCGCTGAGGACGCAGATCCGTAGGTCCGGCCAGGCGCCGCGATTCGATCAGATGGGCCTCGGCATTCATCGCGATGCGCGACATCGCCCTGACTGCCTCAATCGGGTAGTCGCCGGTTGCGCTCTCCGCCGAGAGCATCACGGCGTCAGTGCCATCCAATACCGCGTTGGCAACATCGCTGGCTTCGGCCCGGGTGGGCGACGATGCCTTGATCATGCTCTGCAACATCTGGGTCGCCGTGATGACGGGCTTGCCCGCGCTCTGACAGGCCTTGATGATGCGCTTCTGATAGAAGGGCACTTCCTCCGGCGCGGCTTCCACACCCAGGTCGCCGCGCGCGACCATGACGACATCCGAGACGCGGATGATGCGATCCAGATCTTCCAATGCCTCGGGTTTTTCGATCTTGGCCACCAGAAGCGGATCTCCGCCATGCGCATGCGCGAGCTCACGCAACTCGACCACGTCGTCGGCCCGGCGCACAAAGCTGAGCGCCAGCGCGTCTAGCTTTTGCCCAATGGCGAAGACGACATCGACCGCGTCCTTGGGGGTGATCGATGAGACTTTCACCCGCGCGCCAGGCGCACTGACGCCCTTTCGCGAGGTGAGCGTGCCGCCATAGATCACGCGGCAGCGGATGACCCCGGGTTCAGGCGTATCAACCACGTCGAGCACCATCGCCCCGTCATCGATGAGCAGACGCTGCCCAATGCCGCACGCTTCGATTACCTCCGGGTGCGGAAACGGAATCACGACTTCCAGACCGGCCTCGCCGGCACCGGCTCTGACCCGCACGATCTGATTACGGACCAACGCAATCCCCTCAGGCGGCAGGTTGCCCACCCGGAACTTGGGGCCTTGCAGGTCGCCCATGATGGCCACATGCGCGCCTTCTTCGGCTGCCAGCCGGCGGACCAGCGCAATCCGCCGGGCATGGTCCTCGTGGGTGCCGTGCGAAAAATTCATCCGGGCGACGTCCATCCCGGCTCGAATCATCTCGCGCAGCACGGCCTCAGGTTCACTGGCCGGGCCGATGGTGCAGACGATGCGCGTTCTCACATTTACAGAATATACGCGATTCCCAGAGCGCCCGGGCCCGCATGCGCGGACACGGCCGCGCCCGCTTCGGTGATGAACGGCGCGCCGAGTTTGAGTTCGGCGCACACTTCGGCCGCCAGGGTCTTGACCGCATCCTCGGCCCGCACATGCATGAATCCCACCATCGGCGACGCGCTTGACTTGATGTCCTTCATCGCCAACTCCTTCAGACGCGCAACGGCCTTGTCCATCGTGCGGACCTGCTCTACCGGCTCCAGCCGGCCTTCTTTAAGGGTCAGAATCGGCTTGACCTGCATCATTCCGCCGAACAGCGCCTTGGCCCCGCCAATCCGCCCGCCCCGGCGCAAATTTTCCAGCGTCTCAAAAACGATATAGAGGCGGGTGCGGGGAATGAGCGCTTCAATGTGGCTCTTGATCTGGGCGACGCTGGCCCCCTCGCCGGCCAGGCGGAGCGCCTCGCGCACAAACAGGGCCTGGGCAGTGCTGATGAACTGGCTGTCGATGACGGCGTAATCGGTGAGCACTTCCTTGGCCGCCATGCGGGCCGACTCGACGGTAACGCTCAATCCGCGGGGCATGTGGATCGACACGACGCCTTCGTTTTTGATCGGCGCATACGCGGTCATGAAGTCGTCATAGGTCGCGCCCGATGTTGTCGGGAAACGCGAATCGCTCTTCATCCGCGCATGGAAATCGACAATGGAGATGTCGTATGTCTCGCGGAAGCTCTCGTCGCCAAAGAGCACATATGAGGCCGGCATGGCTGCTACGCCCCATTCCTTGGCCTGGGCCAGGGTCAACCCCGAGCCGGTATCCGTGACGATTTTGACCATTGAAATAATCCCTCCCTACAGAACATAAAACATCGCGACACCTTGATGGGCCCAACCCGGACTTCACACGCGCCGGAGATGAGAGCCGGTATTATAGGGACGATGCGACAGAACCGGGCGCTGGCGGCTCTGCTGGCGGTGGTTTTCGCCGCTGGCCTGGTTTACAGCGTTAGCACACCCATCCTGGAGGCGTCAGATGAGGTTCGCCACCTGGCGGTGATCGAGCACTTCTGGCTCGGGAACGGTCTGCCAGTCCAAGACCCCGATAATCGCGGGTTCTACGAGCAGGAAGGCAGCCAACCTCCGCTGTACTACCTATCCATGGCCGTTCTTTCGAAGGGTTATGACTTGTCGGATTTTCGAGCCAGGGCGAGCTTCAATCCGCATGGCAGGCTGGGGAGGGCCGATACCAGCACAAACTGGAACATGGTCCTGCACACCGAGGCCGAGGATTTCCCTTGGATCCGCACAACGCTGTTTGTCCACGTCGTTCGGCTCATCGGCGTGCTGTTCGGGCTGGGGACGGTCTGGGCGACCCACGGGATTGCCGCGGGCCTGGTCGAAGCGCTTGGCGCGCGGGGGCGCGCGCTGACGGCGGCGCCCCTGCTCGCCGCCGCGCTGGTTGGGCTCAACCCGATGTTTCTGTTTATCAGCGCATCGATCAACAACGACACGCTGGCCACACTGCTTTCCTCGCTATCCCTGCTTCTGGCCATGCGCGCGTTTCGCAATGGATTGAACACGCGAATGGCCGTCGTGCTCGGATTGTGCCTGGGCGGCGCGGCGCTGACAAAATCCTCGGGGCTGGCCCTCAGCGCGGTCGTGCCAGGAGTGCTCGGGCTGTCGGCCCTGGCCCGACGTTCGCAAGGCGATCCGCTGCCCAAGGCGCTCGCCTGGCCTATCCTCGCGCTCGTCATCGCGATGCTTGTTGCCGGATGGTTCTACATTCGAAACCAGGTCCTATATGGCGAACTCACCGGCACACAGATGATGTCCATTATTGCCGGACCGCGGGATCGCATCCCGTCCCTGTTTGAGCTGATCGCCGAGTATGAGGGATTCGCCCGCTCGTATATTGGCCTGTTCGGCGCGGTGAATATCCCGATGGCCGAGATCGTGTATGGGCTCTTTAACGCGCTTCTCGTGTGCGCCGGGGCCGGGCTCGCCCTGCTTGCCTGGCGCTGGCGCGCCTCAGCCCGCAGCGTTCGGGCCGCGCTGCAAGAGCCATCGACCCTTCCGGCCGCGATGCTGGCCGTCGTCATCCTCGTCGCCCTCGGCGCGTTGGCACGTTGGACATCGCTGACCATGGCAAGCCAGGGCCGCCTGATCTTCCCGACCATTGGCGCGGTCTCGACCCTGATCGCGGTCGGGGTCCTGACCCTCGTTGGCAGAGTGTCGGCCCGCACAATTCGGTTCGCCGCACTCGCAATCGGGAGCGGTCTGGGCGTGCTCGCGATTGCCAGTCCGTTCGCCTACATCCTGCCGGCCTATGCGCCTCCGCCGCGGGTGGCCGGAGAGCAGGCGCTCCCCGCGGGAATGACGCGGACGGAACTGCGATATGGCGATGCGGCGGGTCCAGCCCTGAGATGGATAGGCTTTGAAGCCCATCCTTCGCGGGTCAAAGACAGCGACCGTCTGTCGCTGACGCTGTACTGGCAGGGACTCCGCCAAATGGACCGCAACTACAGCGTGGCGGTGAAGGTGTTCGGGCCCGGCGCCATCAGTGACACCCTTCAGGCCGGCGGGATAGACATGACACCCGGCCGGGGCATGTTGCAAACCAACCGCTGGGCGCCGGGAGAAATCATTGTCGAGAAAGTCGACGTTCTGATCGAACCCGGGATACCTCTGCCCGATCTGGCGGAGCTCGCCCTGGACGTGAGCTGGTATGAGTTCGACGTCGAAGCGCGCCGCCAGACGCTTCTCAGAACCTTTGATGGCGCGGGGCGCGAGACCGGGCGGCAGCGCTATGCGGCAACAGGCTACGCGTCGCGCCCGCCAACCCTTGCGCCTGCGACGCGCCAGTGGCTGGCAGATGTCCGGGTCGGTGACGCGATCAGCGCGACCCAGACCGGGCGCGCCCTTCGGATCGCGACAACCTGGTATGTAACGCGCGATTTCAATGAAGATATGACGGTGTTCATGCAGATGGCCGACGCGCGCGGCCAACAAGTTGCGCAATCGGATGGCCCACCCGCCAATGGAAGCTTCCCAACCCGCTGGTGGCGCTCCGGCGACATCATTGTGGACACCCGAGACATCAGCCTGCCCGATGGGCTTGCGCCCGGCGCATACACCCTCCGCTTTGGCCTATACCGCCCGAAAGGGGACTTCGCCCGAATGCCCGCGTTCAGCGCGCCTGGTTTGGCCTTGCCCGACTCGGCCTTGAAGGCCGAGGTGACCCTGCGCTAAATTCTCCTATTGGCCTTGGTTTTCAGGGGCGATATCCCCGCCCCGGTGTTCGCCGAGCGGGGGAAATCGCCTCTGAAAATGACCCTTTCATTGGCTTCAGGCGTCCGAATCGCGATAGGCAACGAGTTATGTATGGATATTTGCATAATAGCGCGGCGGGTCGTATGATCGCGCCTATGCATACAGAGCGGCTCTCGGATGATGTCTACGTCTTCACCAGCGAGCTTTATTACCAGGTCACGGCAAGTCTCATTGTTTCAGGCACCATCGGTGTCTTGATCGATACGCTGCCCTTCCCCGAGGAAACGGTCCAGATCGCGCAGCTCGTCAATCGGTTGTGCCCCGATGGCGTCCGCTACATCATTTACACCCAGCATCAGGCGGACCATGTGTATGGGGCGGCTTTCTTTCCGCGCGCAGAGGTCATCAGCCACACCCTCTGCCGCGGCCTGATGATCGCCCACGGGTTTGAAGCGCTCGAACAAGCCAAGATCCAATCGCCATCCCTGAATCTTGTGCGGCTGCGCCTGCCGACCATAACCTTTGACAAGGGCAATTTTGCATTGCGCTTGCCTGGCAAAACGCTCGAACTTTTGCGGATGCCGGGCCACACGCCAGACTCGATCGCGGTGCTTTTCCAGGAAGAGAAATTGCTCTTTGCCGGCGACACGATCATGGCCCTGCCCACGGTTAGTGATCCAGGCGCTGATGTCGCGGCGATTCGCCAGGCCATCGAGCTCGTCGCGGGCATGCAACTCGACTGCATCGTGCAGGGCCACGGCGAGATCATCCTGCGCGGCGAAATTAAGGAAAACCTGCGGCGGAGCAACCATTACCTCGAAACGCTGGTGGGCAAAGTCGAAAAAATGGTGGAAACCGGCGCGCCTCGCGACGAGGCCGGCCGCCTGCCCATTGAACAGTGCGGGATGCCGCGGGTGTTGCTCAGCGGTGCGGTCACCCAACTGCACACGGCGAACGTGCTGGCGCTCTATGATCGC
>JBDSIP010000403.1:0-12443 GCA_039917915.1 Thermoflexales bacterium | reverse complement strand
AGAAATGATGAAGATTGGCAAGGGCCTCCGGGGTGTCGGACGAGCTCCTTCGCCGTTATCAAGACGATGGCATTTTGGCGCCGCCTCTTCCCTTTGCTCGAGCAGCGCCAACCCCAGACCTACGGACGGTTGGCCCTGACCGGAGGAACGGCGTGACCGGCGGCGGACGGCGCCTTGATCACACCCACCGGCCGGCCCAGCGCGGCGAGGACCCGCACCCGCCCCAGCGGCGCGACGACATTGCCCGCGCCCGCCCGGCGCCAGGCCCGCTGATCCCGCGCATCGCGGAGACTGCCTTGTATGGCCGGCACGGCGTACTGGAAAGCCTGCGGGCCGGGCGGCGCCGTTTCCGCCGGCTGTGGCTGGCCGAGGGCGGGCGTGATGCGCCGATCCTGCGTGAGATCATGGAAGCGGCAAAGGCGGCCAACGTGCCGAGCCAATCCGCGCCGCGCGAGGCCTTCGACGCCGTCTCGCTGCACGCCCAGGGCGCCGCGCTCGAGACCGGCGACTATCCCTACGCCGCAATCGACGACATGCTGGCCCTGGCGACCAGCCGCGGCGAAAAGCCCCTCATCCTGATCCTCGACACGCTGCAGGATCCGCAGAACCTGGGCAGCCTGATCCGAAGCGCCGATGCGGTCGGCGCGCATGGGGTGGTCATCCCCGACCGGCGCAGTGCGGCGGTCACCCCGGCGGTCGTCAATGCCTCGGCCGGCGCGGTTGAACATCTGCTGATCGCCCAGGTGGTGAACCTGGCCCGCGAGATTGACGCGCTCAAGAAGCAGGACGTCTGGATCGCCGCCCTGCAGGATGATCCGCGCGCGACCGATTTGTACGCCACCGACCTGCGCGGCGGGCTGGCCCTGATCGTGGGAAACGAGGCCGAAGGCGTCGGACGTCTGCTGCGCGACAAGTCCGACTATCTGGTCAAGCTGCCCATGCGCGGCAAGATCGCCTCGCTCAACGCCGCCGCGGCCGGGACCGTGGCGCTGTATGAGGTGCTGCGACAGCGGGGAGGACCGTTGACGGCGGACCGCTGACCGCAGGCGACTACCGCTCACGGCGGTCTGCGGTCCGTCATCTGCGGTCTGCCGTTTTCCAGACTGCTACAATTTCCCGCATGAAACAGACGACCATAACGACACGTATCGCAACCTTGGGTATTGCGTTCGCGCTTGTCCTTCTGTCAGCCTGCGGCGCGGCGGTGGCCCCGCTTGCCGCGACGTTGACCTCGCCTGAGGCCAATGCCAGTGTCGATGTCGGCAAGGCCGTCGCGATCGCCGGCAAAGTGACTGGGGCAGCGGTCAAGCAGGCCGACGTCTATGTCGATGGTCAGAAACTGGCGACGATCGCCGAACGCTCGCCCAATGGCGAATTCGTGGTGAGCCTGCCCTGGTCGGCGACGGCCGGCGGCATCCACGTGATCCAGCTCAAGGGCGTTGATGACAAGGGCGAGGCCATTACCCAATCGGACCCGGTCTTTATCAACGTAAAAGGCTCACCGCCCACCGCGGCGATTCCGCCCACCGCCATTCCCCAGCCCACCGCGATTCCGCAGCCAACGGCCGTTCCCGCAACACCGACGCCCGCCGGCGCAACGGTGACGGCCGCCGACGAATTCGCGAACGTGCGCTCGGGCCCGGACACGGTCTTTGACAAGATCGGACAGCTCAACGCGGGTCAGAATGCGGCCGTCAAAGGCAAGTCGAGCGACGGCAAGTGGCTGCAGATCGATTTTGCGGCCGGAACCGGCGGCCTCGCCTGGGTGTTTCTCGACGTGGTCAAGGTAACCGGCAGCCTGGACGCCGTGCCAGTCAAGCAAGGGCCGCCGCGGCCTGTGGCCGTGATCCCGCCCACAGCCGTGCCTGCGCCGACCGCAGTGGCGCAGCCCACGGTTCCATCTCTCCCGGCCTACGCCTTGCTTCCTTATAAGCAGACGTTCCGCTTTAGCCCCCGCGACGATATCGGGGACGTGCCTCTCGGCAATCCCCCGGACAACGGCAAGAACTCCAATGTCGTTTACGAAATCCTGGGCGCGATCAAGGCGGAGCTCGAGATCACCTCCGCCCCCGGCGAAGGAATTTTCAGCCCGTGCCGAGCCGGGGACCTGAGCAAGGTCTCGGGGCTGGCGACGAGCACGCGCATCTCGTTGCAGCTTCCCAGCGGGCAATTGCCATTCAGCATAGAAGGTGGCTCGGGCTATTACCTGTTTAGAATCTACGTGACCAAGACCGACGGCTCAACAACCCAAATCCCGCGCAATGTGATCGTGGGATGCTACAAGACGCAGTAGACAGCGCAGGATTGTCGAACGAAACGCGCCCGGAGGGATCCCTCCGGGCGCGTTCTTTTTACGCGACTATTGGCGCGCCAATAGGACGAGGTCGGCTGATACTACGCCCCGGGCGGCACCGGGCGCGACGGATTGTACTGATCGCATCCATCCACAGTCTTGACCGAGGGATCCCGGACAAAGCCCATATCGTTATACAGGAATGCGAAACCGTTAGTCGTATTGACGGTCTTCGTCTTGATAACGGGCGTTGTCGTCTTCCAGCCCACCGGCGCGATGGGGAAGACGATGTAGGTGGCGCTCACGTCGACGACCGGTATTGCGTAGGTGGCATCAGCGCCGGTATAGGCGCACACAAACCAGGAACCGCCACCTGAGAGTTTGAGCCAGGCGCCAGACATGGTAGGCTCGCCCGCATCGCGCTTGCCGTTTGCATTCAGGTCCTCGAAGGCCGTGCCACGGACCGACGCGCTCGAATTCGCAACCGGCTCCGGCACCGGCGCCACGCAAGGGTCGATTGCTACGGCGATTACAGAATCCAGGTCGCAGCAGTCAAAGCCTGCCCCATTTGTGGGTTGGCAGCAGTCGCCTTCCGCGCTGTTTTTATCGCAGAAGTCATAATCGCAACAGTATCCGTTGCCATTGGTGTCGCCCCGTTCAACAGGCTGAGCCTGCGCAACAGCCGTCACCCCAAACATCCCAACCGCCATCGCGATCGCGGCAACGCTCCGAAGTAACTTTGTCAACATATTCCCTCCCAGAAACAATGGTTATCCTTGCCGATACCTGATCGGCATTTATCATTGTAGCAATATTGTGAAAGTGAGGCTAGCATGAACCGACCGGTAACCTGTCATGAGAGACACCAATGATCGCGGCATCCGGGTTGCGGAAGTCCGCGCTGGAACACGGCTTTGACTTGATCGGGATCGCGCCGGCCGGCCCGACGCCCGGTGCAGCGCGCTTCTGGGCCTGGCTGGCGGCGGGCTACGCAGGGGAGATGGGATATTTGGCCCGCGAGCCCGAGCGGAGGGCGGACCCACGCCTCGCGTTCGAGGGCGCGCGCTGGCTTTTGCTCGCGGGGGTGAGTTACGACAGCCTGGCCGTGCCGATAGCGACACTGACTGATCCAGCGCGCGGACGAATTGCACGCTACGCGTGGGGCGACGATTACCATGACGTTCTAACCCCGCGTTTGCGCGAGCTCGGCGAATCGATCGGAGGACGAAGCCGAGCGTATGTGGACACTGGCCCGGTGCTCGAAAGAGCCTGGGCCGAGCGCGCCGGCCTTGGTTTCATTGGCAAGAACACCTGCCTGATCCACCGCACCCGGGGCTCGTATTTCTTCCTCGGCGCGATTCTGATCGCTGACGAGATTTCGCAGGACGAGGTGCCGGAGCCCGGGCCACGAAAGGCCCTCGCCGGCTGCGGCGCCTGCCGGCGCTGTCTGGACGCCTGCCCCACCCAGGCATTCCCGGCGCCGGGCGTGCTGGACGCCCGGCGCTGCATCTCGTATCTAACGATTGAGCTCAAGGGTGCGATCCCGGTTGAGCTCCGCCCGCGCATGGGCAACTGGATCTTCGGCTGCGACGTATGCCAGGACGTGTGCCCGTATGTGCGGCGCTATTCGGCTGCCACCCCCTTGCGTGAGTTTCACCCCATTGATGCGGACCGGGCTGCTCCAAGGCTGCTGGATGCGCTGGCCTGGGATCGGGAGGCCTTCAACCAGCGTTTTCGCGGGAGCGCGTTGAAGCGCGCGAAGTGGCGGGGGGTGATGCGCAACGTGTGCGTCGCGGCGGGCAATTGGGGTGATCCGAATTGCCTGCCGCTGCTCGAGCGCCATGCGCGCGGTGACGACGCGCTGGTTGCGGAGCATGCGGCCTGGGCGATCGCGCGGATTGCGCAACCCTGAGTATCTTCCCGGAATCGGATGTTCCCGTGGCTCCGCCGGGGAACATCCGATTCCGGAGTTGCTTGCAGAGTTACGATGAGCAATATGACGCTGCCGGCTCCCGGTATCCCCCACCCCGTTCGAATCGCCCTTGCAAACGCGCGGACTGGCGAGCTGTACACACTTGAGTCGCTCGACGACATCGCGCACTTTGGCCCGCAAGCCGCCGCGCAGGTCGCCGCCGTTTGCAGCGAGTTGCTCCTCTACGAGAGGTTGTTCAGGCATCGCCTCGACGGACACCCATATGACGAGGCAAACGGCTGGCGCTTCCTGACGTGGGCCGAAAGCCACTGGCGCGAGGGCACAGCCTTCGTCTTCGTTATCACCCACCCGTTGGACGGCATCGTCGGCGCGCTGGACATCAAGTCGACCGACATGGACGGGGCCGAGATTGGTTATTGGCTCAGCGCGAGGCATGGCGGGGTCATGACCAACGCGGTGACGCTGATGCGCGACCTGGCCTGGGCGGCGGGCTACCGTGCGCTGTTCGCGCTGACCGACCCCGACAACACCCGCTCACAGGCGGTCCTGAACCGGGTGGGCTTCGTCGAGGATGGCATGTTTGAGCGCAATGGCGAGACCTATCGGTTGTTTCGGATTCACGCCTGACTCCGGCGCGTCTGTCTGAATTGGCTTCCGGCAACGATAGCCCCGGATTCGCCGTGGCTATCCTGTCCGGGTATACCCATCCCGTACAATCCGCGCATGCGTTTAGCCAGGGCCGCCCTCGTCATCGGCGGGTCGTATGTCCTGAGCAATCTGGCCGGTTTCCTGGCCCGCATCCTGATTGCCCAGCAATACGGCACCGGGGCCGAACATGACGCCTTCCGGGCCGCGTTTCAGGTCCCGGATCTGCTTTTCAGCCTTCTGGCGGGCGGCGCACTGGGCTCGGCTTTCATCCCCACCTTCGCCGCGCGCCTCGCAACCGGTAAGACCGGGACCGCCTGGGCGCTCGCGCGCCGGATCGCGCTCCTGACCGTCGGGGCGATGGGTGGGGTTGCCGCGCTGGCCGCCCTTGCTTCGGACGCGCTGACGGCGCGGGTGGTGGCCACCGGTTTTGACCCGGCCTCTCAGGCATTGACCGCTGAGCTGATGCGGATCATGCTCATTGGGACGGTCATTTTCAGCCTGAGTGGATTGCTAATGGGCGTTTTGCAATCGCACGAGTCATTTCTGGCCCCGGCCCTCGCGCCGGCGATGTACCAGTTTGGCCTGATCGCGGGAGCAACCGTTTTGAGCGGGTTTGGCGCGCGCGGGCTGGCCTATGGCGTGGTGGCCGGGGCCTTCGCCCATTTGCTGATCCAGGTCCCGGCCTTGCTGCGACTTCCGCGTGCGCGCCCCAGTCCGTCCGACACCGCCGAGTCGCGCCACGATGTCGTCCAGGTGCTCCGCCTAATGGCGCCCCGGATGATCGGTCTGGGCGCGACCCGGCTCAACCTAGTCATTAACACCCGGCTGGCTTCGGAGATGGGCGTGGGCGCCGTGTCGGCATTTGACCAGGCTTTTGCCATCCTGGTCCTGCCGATCGCGATGGCGGGCCAGGCGGTGGGCACGGCCCTCTTTCCGTCGATCAGCGCGGCAGCGGCGCGCGGCGAGCGGGCGGCCTTTGGCGCGTCGCTGACCCGCGCCCTGCGCATGGTCATCGCCTTCGCCGCGCCCGCTACCACCGGGCTGATCCTGCTTGGCCAGCCGCTGATCCGCCTGCTATTCGAGCGGGGCAGTTTCAACGAGGCATCAACGGCCCTGGTCGCGGGAACGCTGAGCTGGCTGGCGGTCGGGCTGATCGGGCACTCGGCCCTCGAGATCGTCACCCGCGGCTACTACGCGCTCAAAGACTCCACCCGGCCGGCGGTCTTCAGCGTGTTCAGCATGGCCGCCAACGTCGGGCTGAGCCTGATCCTCGCCCGCACTTTCGCCGCGGCCGGGCAATCGCCGGTGGGCGGGCTGGCCCTTGCCAACGCCCTGGCCACCCTGGCCGAGACGGCCGGACTGGCCATTCTGCTTAGCCGGGTGGGCGGCGCCCTGGACGGTCGGACCATCGTCGATGGGTTGCTTCGCTCCGTTGGCGGGTCGCTGGTCATGGCCCTGGCCCTGACGGGCTGGCGGGCGCTGGCCGGGGACGGCGCGCTCGCTACGCTGGCGGCCATTCCACTGGGCGGGGCGGTTTACCTCGGCGCGGCCTGGTTGCTGGGCAGCGCGGATGCGCGCTGGCTGGTGACACTGGCGCGCGAGCGGCTGGTCGCTGCACCTCGGAGGTAGGCGCCATGGTCTCGCGGTCGAGAAGGCTGTTGGGCGCCTACCCGCGAGGTATTTTTCTCCAGAAACGATACGTCCGGGCTTCGCCCAAACGTATCGTTTCTGGACATCAAAGATCCAGCAGCACTTTCAGCACCCCCGGCTGCTGGGCTCGCTCAAAGGCCTCTGTCGCCCGCTCGATCGGATAGCGGGCGTGGATGAGGGGCGTGACATCGACCTGCTTTCGGGCGAGCAGCTCAAGCGCGGCGGCAAACGGACCGCAGCGTGAGCCAATCACCTTTTGTTCATCGACGACAACCATTGTCAGCGCTTCAAACAGGGTTATCGCGTTCGCCCCCGTCGCGCCGGCCGAGGCATAGGTGCTTTTGAGCACCAGTGTGCCGCGCGGCTTGAGCATGCGCCGGGCGATGTCGATCCCAGCGGCTGAGCCGGTGCAATCGACGATGACGTCAGCGGCGCGCGCGCCATCCCACTCGGACACCTGCAGCGTGCGCGCGCCAAACCCGCGCGCGATGTCGAGCTTGTTGGCGTGTTTGCCGATGACAGTCAGGCAGTTGCTCGCTCGAGCGAGCGCCATAGCGCACAACAAGCCCAGCTTGCCATCGCCGAGCACCCGCACATCGTCGGTGGGTTTGATGTGCACGAATTCGAGGATGCCGCAGCCCGCGGCGAGCGGCTCGACAAAGACGGCCTCGTCATCGCTGACCGAATCGGGCACGCGGTGCAAGTTGGCCCACGGCAGGCTGACATAGTCGGCGAAGGCGCCGTCGCGTCCGCGGATTCCGACCGTTGTGCGATCCGGATCCTGCGAACGCTCGTACCACGTGCGCGATAACGAGCCGGGGCGGACGGCGCTGATTTCTCCGACCACCCGAACGGGCGCGCCGTGCTCCTCAACGACACCGACGAACTCATGCCCGATCACGCCTTGAAAGCCGTGGTATCCGCGCAGGATTTCGACATCGGTATTGCAGATCCCGGCCTTGTGCACTCGCACCAGCGCCTCGCCTTCGACCGGGACGGGCGGGGGCGTGTCAGGGGAGTAGCGGAGGGTGCCGTCGAAGATGATCGCGCGCATGTTTTCCTTTTCGTTGATAAGGTTGATAAGGTTGATAACGTTACCAACCTTACCAACCTTATCAACGTCAGTCCTTTGCCGCCCCCACCAGATACTTCCGCCAGGACTCATTCCCCGGAACAGTCAGCAGGGCCATGCTCCAGAAACGCGGACGGGTTGGTTCGTGGAGGAGGGCCATGCCGGCCTCGCCGGGCAGGCGATTGCCCTTTTTACGGTTGCATGCGCCACAGGCGGTCGTGACGTTTTCCCAGTCGGTGCGGCCGCCCCGCGAGCGGGGCAGGATGTGATCTATGGTAAGGGCTTCCTTGCCCGGCTGCAGGCCGCAGTACTGGCAGGTGAAGCCATCCCGCAACAACACGGCCCGGCGCGAGAGCGGCATGGGCAGATTGCGCGGCACCCGAACGTAATGCAACAGGCGCACGACGAGCGGCGCGGGCATGGCCATGCTGACACTGTGGAGCATCATGTCGGAGGCCTCGGTCATCTCGGCCTTGTTGAAGAGGATCAAGTTCACCGCGCGCGGCATCGGCACGACGCTCAACGGCTCGTAGGTGGCATTCAATACCAGGACCCGCCGCAATTGGGGCGGCTGGATCGGAAAGTGGGGGAGCGTCTCTGGGGTTTCTTCTCCGCGAACGGAGAGATTATAGGCGGTGGGCGCTAACGGTCGTCAGACTGGCTGAGTTACCAGGGACTTCCGACGACTTTTTACTGGCAGGGATATCTCTGCCGATGTGGATGAGACTACCCGCACTCAACGCCGATGGCGGCGAGGCGCTCGCGCAGTTCTGCGCAGTCGCGGGTGGCGTCATTAGGGAAGTCGATGGCGGTATCGCTTTTGCCGCCATTCCGCAGCACCAGCATGAACGAGGTGCCGCCCTTGAACTCGCACAGGGTTTGATGGGCGGCCTCGAGCCGGGCCATGTCGGCCCGCGCATCGCCACACCGCCGAATCACGATCGTCAAGGTCGCGCCCGGACGGGTCAATCCATTCAGCGACAACTGATGTTCGGGCATCGACACGAAAGGCGCGGGCGGGATCGAGGCATCAAACATCGTTGCTGCCTCGCGCACGGCGCTTCCACCCGCCGCGCGTTCCGGTTCACCCGCGGCGGGCGGCGGCTTCACCTCCGGCACGCCGGGCGCCACGAAGTATGCTGCTCCACCGTTGCCCGCTGCCGCAGTCGCCAGGATCGGTGCTTGCCCGGCCGGGTCAGGGCTCCAGCCCTCGCCCTCAGGCTCATCCGGGGCTGCCAATACATCGGCGGGCGTCGACATCGAATCTGCCGGAACCCTGGACCAATCGTCGGACAAGCCGTCGTCCGAAAACGACGCGTCGTCGAGCGCTTCAACCACCGCGCTCGGGGCGACCACTGGCATGGGGGCCGTGGTTGCGCCCTGCCCCATTTCATTCCACATCGCGTCCGAGAACGGATCATCCGCCGGCTCGACCTCATGGCTGGCTCGCGCCCGGGCCCGGGTGAGCGAATCGTTGACCCGGTCGACGACAACTTTGGGCGTGCTGCCTTCGTTGACCTCGGCCTTGCCCCACACCACGAGCAGCTTGTCCTTGACCAGCAAATCGCGGCTCTCCTCCCAGGTGCGGGGGAAGATGGTCAACTCGATCGCGCCGAACAAGTCTTCCAGTCCGGCAAACGCCATCGCCTTGCCGGCTTTGCTGGTGTGGGGGCGGACGTGGGTGATCACGCCCGCGACCACGACCTTGGTCCCGTTGTCGGCTTCGGTCATGTGCGCGCTGTCGTGAGTGACGTACTCCGTCAGTTGGGCCATGCTGGCCGCGAGCGGATGCTCGGACAGATATACCCCGCTCAACTCGCGTTCAAAGGCGAGCAGCTCCCTGCGCGGAATCTCGGGCGCGTTCTTCGGCAGGCTGACCAGGGGCGCATCATCGCCGGCATCGAACCCGCCAAACAGCATCCCCTGTCCGATCTCGGCCGCCTTGCGGGCGTGGGCGGTGGCGCCCACGATGGCATCGATCGCGGCCAGCAGCACATGCCGCTTTCCGAACTCGTCCAGCGCGCCGACCTTGATCAAGGCCTCGATCGCGCGCTTGTTGATGACGCTCATGTCGACCCGCCGGGAGAAGTCGTCCAACGTCTTGAAGCGGCCGCCATCCGCGCGCGCCGCCAGAATGGTGTCGATCGGACCGCTGCCGACGTTCTTGATTGCCATCAACCCAAAGCGTATCGCTTCCGGGGGCATGTGGGCCTTGCCCGCCGTGGGCAAGGTCTCAATGGTGAAGTTTCGGCCGGACGCGTTGACGCTGGGTGGGAGGACCTGAATCCCGCGCCGGCGCGCGTCATTGACCAGCGCCGCAATCTGGGCGCTGTCGCCTGCCTCGCAAGTCATCAGCCCGGCCATGAACTCGAGCGGGTAATGTGACTTGAGCCAGGCCGTTTGGCAGGTGAGCTGGGCGTAGTCGGCGGCGTGGGCCTTGGGGAAGCCATAGCGCGCAAAATACTCGATGTCGGTAAAGATGCCGTCGGCGAGCTCGGCCGAGTAGCCCTTGCGGACCGCGCCGTCTTTGAACTTGTTGCGGTGTTTGAGCAGTTGCTCGGCGTTCTTCTTCGACACCGCCTTGCGGATCGTGTCGGCCTCGCCCACCGAGTAGCCGGCGATGTCGCGGGCCACCCGCATGATCTGCTCCTGGTAGACGATGATGCCGTAGGTCTCGGCCAGTGACTGGGCCAGGTCGGGGTGGCGGTATTCGACCTTCGCCTCGCCGTGCATCCGGCGCACGTAGTCCGGAATGTATTCCATCGGGCCGGGCCGGAACAGGGCCAGCGCGGCGACCACGTGCTCAAAGCGTGACGGGCGCATGTTGAGCATCAGGTTGCGCATGCCGCTGCCTTCCACTTGAAACAGGCCGGCCACATCGCCCCGCGAGAGCATGTCATAGATGGCCTTCTCGTGGATGGGGATTGTGTTCAGATCCAGGCGTTTGCCATGCCGCTGCGCGATCAGTTCGCACGCCCGGCGCATGATCGTCAGGGTGCGCAGGCCGAGGTAGTCCATCTTGAGCAGCCCGATCGCCTCAAGCTGGGTCATCTCATACTGGGTGACCGCGTTGAGCTTCTCGGTCAGCGGCGTGCCGGTCAGACGATGCAGCGGCACATACTCGATGAGCGGCTTGTCGGCAATGACAACCCCGGCCGCATGGGTGCCGGCATTCCGGGTGGTGCCTTCGACGCTGATGGCCCGGTCATACAGATCGCGCAGTTGCGGCTCGGTCTCGTAGATGCGCTTGAGATCCGGCACTTCTTCGAGCGCCTGCTTCAGATTCACCGGCTTGCCCGGGACGGCCGGGACCAGCGAGGTCAGGCGGGTAACCTCGGGCAGGCTGATCCCGAGCGCGCGGCCGACATCCTTGAGCGCGGCCCGGGCCTGCATCGTGCCAAAGGTGATGATCTGGGCGACCTGCTCCTTGCCATACGTCTCGATCGTGTAGTCGACGAGCTTGTTGCGCTGATCATCCGGAAAGTCCATGTCGATGTCGGGCATCGACACGCGGCCCGGATTGAGAAAGCGCTCAAACAGCAGGTCATTGCTGACCGGCTCGATGTATGTCAGGCCGAGCACATGCGAAACCATCGAGCCCGCCGCGCTGCCGCGCACATTCCACCAGATGCCATTTTCCCGGCAGAACCGGATGAGGTCCCACACGATCAGGAAATAGGTCGCGAATCCCATGTCGACGATGACGCCCAGCTCGAAGTTCAGCCGTTCGCGCAGGTGGCGCGGGGTCATGCTGGGGTGGTTGTCGGCGGTAGGCAGGGCCAGCGACGTGCGCCTGGTCAGGGCGATCGGGGTGTCATCGGCGGGCGCCGGCGACGTTGGGGAGATTCCATAGCGCTCCTGGAAACCCTGCTCGCACAACTGACGCAGATAAGCGGCATCGGTATCGAAGGCGGCGGGCGTATTGAAGACCGGGAGGTGAAAGGTCTTGCTCTTGAGCGAGAGGTTGCATTGCTCGGCGATGCGCAAGGTATTGGCCGCCGCTTCGGGCGCGATCGGGTCGAAGATCGCCCTCATCTCCTCGGCCGTGCGCAGATAGTAACTGTCATTGTTCATCCGCAGCCGGTTCGGATCGTTGAACATTGTCTGAGTCTGCAGGCACAGCATGAGATCCTGGGCCCCGGCATCCTCGCGCCGGACGTAATGCGCATCGTTGGTGGCGATCAAGGGCAGACTGAACTCGCGCGCCCAGTCCACGAGCTGGCGATTGATCTGGGCGAGCTCGGGAATATCGTGGTCCTGCAGCTCGATGTAGAAGCGGTCGGGAAAGACCTCGCGGTACCACAAGAGCCGCTCGCGCGCTTCCTCGATCTGCCCGAGCCCGATCAAGCGCGGCACCTCGCCGGCCATGCACCCGCTGGTGCAGATGATGCCCCCGGCATGCTCGCGCAGGGCCATGTGATCGAGGCGCGGCTTGTAATAGAAGCCCTCGAGCTGCGAGCGGGTGGCCAGCCGCATCAGGTTCTTGTAGCCCTGGTTGTTTTGGGCCAGGAGCAGGAGGTGATAGGGCGAGCGATCGTGGGCTCCGTCGCGGTCTTGCATCCGGCGGCCCCAGCGGGAGAGGTAGCTCTCGATCCCGATGATGGGTTTGATGCCCTGCTCGGCGCAGGCATCCGCAAACTCGATCGCCCCATGCATCGCGCCGTGATCGGTCAGGGCGAGGGCCGGCATGCCCAGCTCGGCCGCCCGCGCGGCAAGGTCCTTGACCCGGCTGAGGCCGTCAAGAAGCGAGTATTCGGAGTGGACGTGCAGATGAACGAAGGACATGGGGTGGGCGGTGGTTGTGATGATACCCGCATCAATCCGGGTAACCGCAAGCGGCATGCCAC
>JBDSIP010000402.1:0-7627 GCA_039917915.1 Thermoflexales bacterium | reverse complement strand
ATACAGTTCTCCGCCACAGACGTCGCAGCGACTGGCTGTTTGGGGAGGATGGAATTTGCGATGATACGGGGTGCGACAGTCACGGCAGACCAGCCGGCCGCTCTGACGCTCCACGATGACATCATCCGGAGCGTGCAACAGAATCACCGCATCAAGGCCGCGCCTGGCTAACGAGAGCATTTCGTCTAGTCTAGTGCGTAAGCGATCAGCCGCGCAGGCGTCTCCCCATTGGCATAAAGTCGGGCCTCGCGACCAGCCGCGAAAGCAGCCAGGTTCGCGCTAGTTCGTTAGGCCACAGCGCAAATGAGATCCGCGTCCAGCCAGAACGGCGCCAGGCAGGCCGGCGCATTGGACAAGGGCAATACGTCCTCAGACAGGACGAGCCCAAGCGCGTCGCGCATGAACTGCCGGCGGTCTTGAATGCGTCGCCACAGGTCAGGATGGGCCGCCGCGATATCCGCCCGCAAGCCGGCATCGGCGATAGCGACGGTGTCCTCGCAGTTCAAGGCCCAGCCGTTGGGCATCGGAGCCGGAATGATGTCGCACTGCAGGGCCATCCCCGACCCGATCCCATCGGCGCTGCCCGGCCGAATTGGGGTGTGAGTCCACTCATCGATCGACACCAGGTGGCCCGGGTTGAGCGCAGGTTGCCATGTCGCGCCCGCCAGCGCCTTCATCACCCTGTGATGAATCTCCCCTCCCGTGACGCCAATAGCCAGGTTCTGGTACCACGTGGCGATGGCGCGGTAATACGGCTTCACGACCTGCTCCACAAAAGCCGGATCGGGCTCGGCCCGCAGCAGACCGGCTCGCGCGCACAGGCTGCCCCAATAGCCGACCGCCGTCGACATGCCATCGCCATTCCCGAGCACTCGGGCGCCCGGACTGCGCAACCCGATCACCGGCTCGTCGGTGCCGGCCGAGGTCAGCATGGGATGACACGAATAGGGCTGGCCGCCATGCTGAAAGAAGGCCGCGGCCGCGTCGTATTCTCGCATTCCGGGCCGCGCTCCGCGGACCACCCGCTGGACGGCATCCGAGGCCCGTACCGCCGACCACTCAAAGGCGGCGATCTGGGAAGCGCCGTTACGTGACTTCAACCCGTTTGACGGATGCATCAGCGCCGCCGTCGCGTCAATCACCCGGCCCGTCGGTCCGGTCAAACGTGCGAGCACGCGGGACAGGAAGGCAGGCACAAACGCCGGCGCGAGCGCATCCTCGTCCTCATCTTCCTCGAGATACTTCCAGCCGACTACGCCGACCTTCGCGCCCGGGCCGATGCCGAGCCGGCCAAGCACGGCGTCCAGCCGGGTCTCAGGCGTGCGAGGCTGACCCATCAGACTGAGCGATTGGCACAGCACGGCCTGGACTGGCAGGCGGGCGGCGGAGGTATAGCCCATGTCCTCGTTGCCGAGCAGCAACGCCCGCGTGCTGCCTGGCCCAAGCACGAGCACCGCTTCTTCAAAGCGCGGGTCGAGTCCGCATACGAAGACCAGATTTGCGGCGTGCTCGCGGTCGCCATAGACGAGCACCCAATCAGCGCCGGCCGTCCGGTACAAGGCGTCCGCCCGCGCGGCGTACTCGGCGTCGGGCAGTTCAGGAGGAGGTCCGCTGACGGGCCAGGCAGGAGTAACGATGTGACGCAGGTTGATGTCCATGGATATATTGTCTGCCCGTTGCTGCCGGAATCGATATCCCGCGGGTTCGCCCGGAAAAATCAGCTCCGGCAATTTCAATTGACGTTATGCAGCGTCGCGCGCCAGTATCGTCGGCACCAGGCCCGGGATGTCCAGATCCCTTGGGAAATACGGTCGTCGCACGCGCTGGAATGGCGCGTGCCGCACCGTTGGCGGGGTGGGGCCGGGCGTATCCAGGACAAAAATTGCTTTGGCGATGGCGCCGTACGCCTGGCGATAGTTCATCGGGTTCTTGGCCACCACAAATTTGGTTGCACTGGCATCCAGACCCACCGACTGGAATTGCTCGTCCATCCAGTCATAGGTCGCATAGCTGGTGATCATCAGACGCATCGGGCCGATCTCGAGCACTGCAGTTGGGCCCATCTTGCCTTCCAGCCCGTCCCACACCCCGCCAGTGTAGGTGAAGCGCCCATCGCTCAAATGTCCGATCTTCCCGGTAATCGTGATCGGCTTTCCCCAGTGCGGATCCAGGCTATGTCCAACGCTGAGCGACATGACATTACCAAGTCCCGCGCGCTGGCACGCCGCCGCGGCCGCGGGATCGACGACCGGGATCAGCGCGGATTCCCCGGTCTCGGCAGCCAGCAGGGCAGCCAGGGTTGCGATGCTGTCACCCGCGGCGCCCCCGCCCGAGCAATCCGCGGTCTCGACCAGGATGACCGGGCCGCCCTCCACCTGCAGGCCGCGCCGAATGGCTTCGGCCGGCGCGACGATATCGCCTTCGAAGTCGAAGCGACGCGTCCAGTATTCGTGGGCCAGATCAAGGGCGAGAGCCTCGGCCTGGGCCCGATTGCAGTCGGTGATGACCAGCGCGCCACTGCCCATTTCCGGTTGGTCGAGAAAGGGTTGGACGAGAAAGATGCTGGTCGACAACACGCCGTCATGGCCCTCGAGCGCCTTCGCCCGGCGCATGATGACGGCGAAGGGGTCATCGCCGTCGGTCGAGCCATGTATCGCGCTGGTGATCACTGGGACGCGGGCCATGACCATGACCGGGCGGCAACGGCCTTCCAGCGTGTCGAGCAAAAGCCGGGCCCCCCGCTGGCCGGTGCTGAAGGCGTCTCGATGCGGGTAGGTCTCCCACGCAATCAACCCATCTGCGCCATGGACCATTTCCCGGGTGACATGGGCGTGGCAATCCAGAGTCGCCACGATTGGGACTGCGGGCCCAACGATCCGCCGGACGGCGCTGATCAGATCGCCTTCGACATCGCCGAAACCTTCGGCGACAGCCGCGCCATGCAGGGGGAGCAGCACGCCGTCGACGGGCATGGCGGCGCTCAGCCGCTCGAGCAGCTCGCTTTTGAGCTGGGCGTAGCAGTCGGCGGTGATATAGCCGCCCGGGCAGGTGCTGGCGTAGACAAGCGGAACAGCGCTGCTCCGCCGTTCCCCCACGACCTGCAGCATGCCTCCGACCGCCCCGTGGCGCATTTCAAGAATCTCATCACCGCGTTTGAGGTCGAAGCGCTCAAACCAGCTCAGGTCGATGGGCAGCCCGCCCAACTCATTGCATTCGGTGAAGATAGCGCCCAGGGCGATTTTGAACATGGTCTTGGATTATGAGCCGCCTTAAATTTACGCTTCGGCTGCTTCTGGCGACCGAGAAACCGGCGCTGCAGTGTCTGAGGTTGCCTTCCAGCGTCTCACGATCAAGTCCCACATCTCGATGTCCTTCTCGTCCGGACCCTGCTCGGGCAGGGCGGCCAGCAGCGCCCGATAGATCAGGGTGAAGCCCACCCCAAAAGCGACGAAGTTGGTGATTGTGAACGCAATCCGGGTGATCGCATTGACCTGGGCCACCTGCCTGTTGAAAAGCCCATCCCCAAACGGCGCCACCACAATCCCAAGGTTGAGGAAGTAGTTCACCACGCCCGTGATCGCCGCTTCGGTCGCCAGCAGCACGCTCGCGATCACAATCGCCTTGACCGCGGTTGGCAGACCGAGCACATCTTGCAGGGCCCGGGTCTTCTCGGCTGAGTCCGGGCCGAGGGCCTGGACCAGAAAGAAGCGCATGATCGGCCGCCCGATGACGAGCGAACCGCCAAAGATCAGCAGGTTCAGCACAAACCCCGCGCTGTCCTTGAGCGCGAACAACGCCCCATCCACAAACCAGAATGCCAGCGCCCCGCGCAACAGCGCCCCGGCTGCCCCAAAGCTCGTAATCACGTTGAAGCGCCGGGTGATGAAGAACGTGTCGATCAGCACATAGGTCACGGGGATCAGCGCTGCGACCAGATAGGTTGGCACGCTCCCCCAGACCTCGGTCATATTCTCGAGCAGCCAGATCGGGATGACCGCCCCGATCACAATGTCGACGGCGAGCTTGAGCCAGCGCATAACGGCTTAAGCCTTGGGGCGCTCGGCCGAGTTGACCGCCCAGCCCGAAATGAAGCCGAGATAGGCCGGTACCAGCGGCAAGACGCACGGTGAGGCGAACGACAGGAATCCCGCCATCAACGCGACCAGCACGCTCGGCGCGCCTACCCCCGTGAACCCGATCGAGGCTGCGAAGTCGCTCTCAAGCGCTGATTGCGCCCCCGCAAAAGCCTGACTCAGCGACGTCATCAGCCCGGCGATCAGCAGCACGCCGACCACGATCAGCAGAATCCCGCTGATCAGCTCAACAGCTCGCATGTTGCGCCGTAGAAAGCCGAGCAGGGGGGTCATTCGGTCGGCCAGCAGCGCCACCAGCACAAACGGCACGCCCAGCCCGATCGCGTAGGCGGCCAGCAGAAAAACACGCAGCGGGCCGGCGCTGTCGACCGCCAGGGTCAGAATCGCGCCCAGAAACGGGCCAATGCAGGGCGTCCACCCCGCCGCGAACGACAGCCCCGTCAGAAACGATTGGACAGCGCCCACCCGTTTGCCCGTCGCGGTCAGCCCGCGCCGGGTATCTGAGTAGAGGATCGGGATGTTGATGATGCGCAGGGTGAACAACCCGAACAGGATCATCAATACGCCGCCGGCAATCCGGATGATGTCCTTCAGCCCATACACCGCGTCGGCGAGCACGCCCACAGCGCCAAACACGCCGACGATAAAGACAGTAAAGCCAAGCACGAAATACAGGCTCTGCACGACGGTGTTCCAGCGCGCCCCCGGCAATGCGGTTACGGTCGATTGTGTCATCAGTACTCCTGTGGTTCACTTCTTTGGGAATGCAGCATCTTCGGCTTCCAGCATGTCCAGCCGCTGCTCTTCACGCTTCGCCGCGCGCGCCCGCATCAGCAGCGAGATCGCATAGAACAGCATGCCGCCCAGAAAGACGACGTACGCGCCGATCATGTAGGGGGCATTCTTGTCGTCAAACATAACAAGGTTATTGCAGCGCGGCCTTCCGGGCCTCGATCATATCCATTTGCGCCTGAAGGGCGGTCCGCGAACGGACCAGGGCCAAATACACCACGCTGAACGCGACAAGGGAGACGAGCAGGGCGGGGACCATCAGCGGCGCGATGCCCACCTTGCCTGCCGCCTCGACGTTCACTGCCGGGCCAAACACGACCGGATGCACGCCGTCGGCGATGACTCGGCTGATCAGAAAGTTGAACGGCACGAGGATGACGGCCAGGAGGCTGAATACCGCCGACTGGCGGGCACGCCGCTCGGGATCGTCGATTGCCGAGCGCAGCACCAGATACGAGACATACAACAGAAACTGCAGCGCGCTGACGACCAGCTTGGGTTCCTGCCACGTCCACCACACATTCCAGGTTGGCCGGCCCCACAGCATCCCGCTCAGCAGCATGAGGGCCAGAAAGACGACGGTGATCTCGGCGTTGGCCAGGGCAAAGCGATCCCAGCCCAGGTTGCGCGTGCGCAGATAGCGCCAACCAGCGAAGGCGCACAGTGCCATCGCCCCAAAGCCGAGCCAGGCCGAGGAGACGTGAAAGTAGAAGATCCGTTGAGCCTCTCCGCCGGCCGAGTCCTGCGCGCGAGGGGCCACCCCAAATACCAATATCAGGGCCGTGGCGACCAGGCCGATTGCAAGCACGCCGATGCGGCGGGTTATCGCCGGCGCTGTTCCGGTCAGCGCGTTCTCAGGGAGGGTTGATTGTTCCTGCATAAACCTCGATTGCGGCCTTTTTGAGGCCTGCGCATTATACTGACTGCGTGCTTCCAAATACGAATCCTGAGCGCCCGGCAATGGCTGTCAATACCTCGCCTGGCGCGTCTTTCCGCCTGTTTTTCAAGCATCCGATGGCGTTTCTGGCGACATCGGCGCCGCTCATTCTCCCGATGGCGGCCTTTGTCTTCCTCAGCGCGCTTGTCCAGTGGCCAAGCCTGGTCGCGCAACTGGCCAACCTTAGCCGGCCCCTCGCCACCAACACTTCGTTCCTCTTGTCCGCGCTGCTCTGCTGCGGGTCGGTCATCTTTGGTGTGCTTGGCGTGCTATGGCCGTGGATGGACAGCGCGTTGTCTTACGTCGCGATTGAGCGCATGTTGGGGCGCGAGACCGGCGCGCGCGCTGCCTGGCGGGCCACCCGCCCGCAATGGGGATCGCTGTGGGCCACCCACGTCTTGCGCGCTTTGGCGATGGGCACCGCCTGGACGTTTGCGGCGATTCCCGTTCTGATCGTCATCGCCGCCGCAGGCGCGGCGGGCAGAGGACCCAATGCCGCCATCGCAACCGCATTGCTGGGGATCTTCTGCCTACCGGTGGCGCTGGTGGGAGTTGGCCTGGCGCTCGTCCTCGGCACGATGTGGGGTGTCGCGTTCCCAGCCGCCGTGGCTGAAGACTTGGATGGGTTTGCGGCGTTGGGCCGAAGCGTCGAGCTCACCCGCGGCGCGCGCATACGCATGTTCTGGCGCTCGGTGGCGCTTGCTGTGGCCTGGGCGTTGCTCAGCCTGCCTGGCGCGATCCTCCAGGTTGTGGCGGTCCTGGGCGCCATTGGCGCGCGGGGCGCGGCTGGGCCGGTCGCCGGGATGTTCGTACTGTATGTCCTCGGACTGTTCTTGCAGAGCGTGTTGTTCGTGCTCGGCCGGCCGCTGAACGCCATCTACTATGCGGCGTCCTATCTCGATTTGCGTGAACGCCATCCGGCTCCGGCCATGAGCGCCGTGCCGCAGCTCGCCCCGCTGCTTCCGCTCGCTGTCGCTTCGCCAGGGGGGCCCGCTGTCTGGTCGGTCATGGCCTCAGCGCCGGTGCCAATCGTCATCACCCCGCCCGCGCCGCCGACACCGATGCCTGTCCGCCTGCCGACACCGCCGGCCACTTTCGCCATGCCGGACAGTCCTGTCTCGCCTCGGCTGCCACCGTTGAATCTCGATGCCACCCCCGCACAGCGGGTGGGCCATTACTTCAACCGCCTATTGATCGAGGGCGACCGCCCGGAGGTCCTGAACGACCTCGGTCTGGCGTATCTGGATGTGGGCGATACCGGGGCCTCGATCGACGCCTTTCAACGGGCGCAATCCCTCGCCCCGGCCGACGCCGACATCGCCTACAACCTTATGCGCGCCCGTGTCGCGCGGGGCGACACAGGCGGCGCGCGCAAGGCTATGGCCGACTATCTGCGTCTCGAGACCAACGCCTCCGACCGCGAGACGACGCTCGCCGACCCGCGATTCAAGTGGCTGCTGTAGCTGCGACGCGCCCGTCTGAATCACGGGAAAAAGTGACTCTCCGCCCCGCCACCGCCTTGGATGAAGTGACCATCCGCCGTCTCATCCGGGGCGCCCGCCTCGACCCGACCAACCTGCACTGGCAAAACTTCACCTGCGCCTGTGACAACGCCGGACGCATAGTCGGTATCGCCCAGGTCAAACCGTATCGCGACTGCCGCGAATTCGGCAGCCTGGTCGTCGTGCCGTCCTGGCAGGGCCACGGCGTGGCGGCCGCCCTCATCCGGAAGTGCGTCGATGCGGAAAGCGGCGTCGTCTGGCTGGTCTGCCGCGATCGCCTTCAGCCCTTCTACGCCAAATAC
>JBDSIP010000401.1:0-3270 GCA_039917915.1 Thermoflexales bacterium | reverse complement strand
GGGCCAAATCCGGACACTTCGAAGCCCTATGTGATGTGGAGAGGCACACCGTACGCGCACCTGATGGTGCCAGTTAAATGAGCAGCCAGACCAGATCGCTATTACCGCCGCACCCCTAGTCCGCTTTCCACCGATGACGGACATTGGGCTGATACGCTTGCTGCTCCACGCCCCGCGCTTCGGCCCCGTGCAATGGCCACCCCCTTCAAAAGGGTCACCAGATCAATGAGGAATTAGGTGCCGCCCAGCGTTCGGGCGAGATCGTAGATATGCTCAATGCCGTCGTAGAAGCTTTTAGTAGGGATCCGCTCGTCAAGCCCGTGCGCGAACATCTCGGTCGGCTTGATGAACACGCCTGACGAAGCCCATGTCGGGATACCGGCGCTGCGATAGACCAAGCCGTCCGTCCCGCCCGATTCCAGGTAGGGCGACAGGACGGTTCCGGGGTACCGCTTACGAATAGATTGGTCGATCGCTCGCTTGACATCGGGGCGCAGCTCCGAGACGGGGCTCGCGGCGGGTGCGCCAATGACCTTCACCGCAACTAGTGGGTTCGCGACAACCTCTTTCAGTCGTTGCTTGACCTCATCGACGGTGACCCCTGGAAAGATGCGGCAGTTGACCGTTGCCGTCGCCTTTTGCGGCAGCGCATTTTCCGCGTGCCCCGCATTCAACATCGTCGCGACGCAGGTGGTGCGGGTGGTACCGACGAATGCAGGGTTTCCCAAGATGGCCTCGGCCGCCCCTTGGTCTTTCGGGTTGGCGGCAAACCGGCGAAGCGCATTCCCTGCCGGGCCCGGAGTGACCTTGCCTACGGCGCCCAAATAAGCGCGGGTCAGATCATTCGACATAACTGGGAAGCGATATTGCCCTACGCGCGTGACAGCTTTCGCCAAATCATAGATCGCGTTGTCGGCGCGTGGGCGGGAGCTGTGGCCGCCCGGGTTTGTCGTAGTTAACTCGAAGGTCGCATAGGTCTTCTCCGCGCCCTGCACCAAATAGATAATCGGCTTGCCGTCCGGTGCCAGCATGCCGCCGCCCGCGTCAGTGTTGATCGCATATTCGGCGCCCTTTACCCATGGATGAGCAGCGATCTGACGCGTCGTGCCATTAGCTTCGTCGAGCCCGGTTTCCTCATCGCCCACAAAGGCGAAGACTAGGGTCCTGCGCGGTTTCACGCCTGCCTTTTGCAGACGAAGGATCGTCGACATCAGCGCGACGACGCCCGTCTTGTTGTCGAGCGTACCGCGGCCGAAGAAATAGCCATTCTCTTCAATCAGCTTGTAGGGGTCACGCTTCCAGTCCTCCGGCCGGGCATCCACCACATCCATGTGCGCGGAAAACAGAATAGGCTTCGACTGCCCGTCCGTCCCGGGAATACGCACCAGCATGGCGACCGTTTCGTCCTTCGGTAGCTTGACAATATCCCTTGGAGGAACGCCGCCCTCACGCAGCACGCCTTCGAGATAGCTGACCATCGGAGGCACTTGGCGCTGTCCCTGTGAGGTCCTGAACTCGATGATCTTGGCAAAGATCTGTCGCGCTTGAGCCTTGTCAGAGCCATCTTGCGCGAGCGAAGGCGCGGTAAGCGCGGCAAGGGCGCTTCCGAGAGCAAAGCGAAGGAAACGTGTCATGTAGCCTCTCCCAACATAGCGGCAGAGTAGCGCCTCCCGGAGGGTTGTCGATACATCCCACGCCCCAACCAAACGTGATTTCCATTTCCCACCCAAAGCGGACATTAGCCGATCGGCGCAGTAGTCATTCCGTTGCGAGCAGTCGTCGCAATGTAACACCTTAGTGGGTCGAGTGCGTGATGGCTCCCTGACCCTCGGCAACAATTTGCAGGTTTTGCATCATGCCGTGGTCGCCGTGGAACATGATGTGGCAGTGGGTAACGAAACTGCCCGTGAAACGCTCGTAGCGGGTGCGGAAGGCAACGCGTAGGTCCGCTTTCAGGAAAACCGTGTCCTTCCACTCGTCCAGCAGGCCGGCATAATCGGGATCAAAGGCGGGGCTCTTGGGATCCGTAACGTCGCGCCCCTTGGCATCCTCGACCTTGACGATCTGAAACGGGTTAACGTGCATATGCAAGGGGTGGTTGCCGCGCAGCGAGACGGCATGCCATTCCTCGGCTTTTCCCAACGGTAGCGTTTGGTCAATGCGGTCATGATCGTAGGCCCGCCCGTTGATGTGGAACAAGTCGTCCTTGCCAGCCTCGATGATGTTGAAGATTGCCTCGCGATGGCCACTGACCTCGTCCTTGGCGACGGGCTTGTGCCAGGCGAAAGACGTCAGCCGCATACCGTCGCGCAACTCGCCAACGATCTTGTTGCGTAACGCGCTCTGTTCTCGCCCGGCCAGCGCCCGCTCAGCCGCGCGCACTATCCCCGCCTGGAGCTGGGCAGACCCGTCGACCTCTACCGGCGCCGTGCCCCGCGCTTCGATCATCGCCAGTACACGCAGGGGGAGCGGTTTGGTCGGGTCGACTGTGGCGTCGTGGATCAGGCAATAGCGCCCGGCCTCGGGGAAACGCGTGAGCACGTCGGTGCGGTCGCCGGGGAACAACACCGCAACGTCCGTCCGGCGCACATTCGTGCGGGTCAGGCCATCCATTGCGATTTGCCACATGGGCAGCGCGGGCCCGCGGCAATGGCGCTCGATCCATTGGACCTGATCAGCGGCGCGAACATCGCGCAGGTTGGGTGCCCCTTTATCGAGGCGGTAAAGGCGCATCCGGATCCGCTCGCGGGTTCCGCCGTGGATCAAGCGCCAACGCTCGAAGTGTCCGGTCCGCGCACTTTCGAGAGCTGGCTGGATTTCGCCGTTGATACCGGTGAACCGGCCTGAATAGTCCCACTCCCAATCGTGCTCATCGCTTTCGACGCGGCCAATTTGGCCGGGAGCACAGGTCCACGGACGAAGATAGCCATTAATCTTCTCGCCCCTGTGAATGACCGGCCCCATCTTCCCCTCGATCCTGTCGTTGGCGTCGAGGCAGCCATACTGAATCTGCTGGAACAGCATCACCCGCTCAGGGAAAGCGCGGTTCTTCTCGTCCTTCAGCAGGATGTCGATATCGCCCGGGGTGGTCATCGTCGGTGCGCGATTACCGGTGACGATTAGCGCCCCGGCCATCCCGCTTCCGACCTGGACGAAGCCCGAGCCGTGGCGGTGCGGGTGGTACCAAAAGGTGCCCGCCGGATGGTCGCTTGCAATATCATAGCGATACTGGAATTTGCCTCCCGGTGGGATCGACACCAAGACATTGTC
>JBDSIP010000400.1:0-11182 GCA_039917915.1 Thermoflexales bacterium | reverse complement strand
ACGGTGAAAGGCTGTTGGGCCCATGCGTCGCGTAATTCATCACGCAGGGCCCAAATGGGAAGATTGTTTTGCACGCGCTTTCATTCTCCTGATCCGATGAAACGGACTCCGGGTGTGGTTGAATGTGGCTTGACACCGTCCGGAATTGCCTCGATGATCGGGGATGATGCGTCGGACCACCGGTGTTCCCAGGGAGGATGATTGTTGCGTTTTAACATGCGATATCGGGTGATAGTGATGCTGGCCGCGGCCCTGCTGGCCGGCTGCGGCGATCTGGAGGTGCTTCCGACGGCCGGGCCGTCGACCGAAGTACCGTCCGCGCCAACCCGGCTCGCGGCACCGGCAACCCGGGGCATCACGCCACTTCCGCTGGCCACCCAACTGCCGGGCGCCGGCACATCCACTGCGCGCGCCACGTCAACGGCTACTCCCCGCCCAGCCGCAACAGGTACGGCCGTGCCCGCGCCGACCTCCAGCCTCCCGCGGGTGACTCCTGCCCCAGGCAAGGGCAATGTGGACGGATCGGTGGTTTGGAACGGCGCCGGCGCGGCCGACCAGGAGGTCAAACTGTGCGAGGACTTCCAACTCATTGGCGGGTGCAAGGGACGCGAATACAGCACCCGCACCAGCGCGGCAGGAGCGTATCGATTTGCCGGCGTTGAGCCCGGCGAGTACGCCCTTGCGATTCGGCCGTTTGGCGCCGAATCGATGATCTACATCACCTCGGGCGCTATCACCGCCCGCAAGTTCGCTGTGGAAGCGAACAAGACCCTGGACATTCGCCCCCAGAGCGTTTACAAACTCGACCTGGCCCTGGGCGAGCCCCGGCAGGCGGCTGCCGTCACCGCCGGAGCGCCCGCGCTGAACTGGACGGCCTACCCCTCAGCCGACTACTACGAGGTCTATCTAACGCCGGCCCGAGGCGATACGGTCCTCAACAACAGCCAGACCCGGGACACGTCGCTCGCCGCGACTGGGCTGCTCAATTGCGAGTACCGCTGGCGCGTGTCGGCCTTCAACGTCGCGAGGGCGAAAATCGCCGAATCAGTGGAACAGAAGTTCAGCGTGGCCGGGCAGGCCGGGCCGTGCGTCATTCCATTGCTGGGTCCGCCCAACCGCGCGCCGAACGTCGCCGGGGCGAACGTGCGCCTGGAATGGGAATCCCACCCTCTGGCGGTGCGCTACGAGATCCTGATGTGGAATGACAGCAAACCGGATCGTCCGAAGCTGCTGGATTTCGCCAGCGTGAACGAGCCGCTCTACGCCTTCACGGACACGCTCGAGCCCGCCCGCTACGTCTGGACGGTATACGCGATGGACAAAGACGGCAAGCGCATCGCGGCCAGCGAGACCGTCAACTTCACGGTGTCGCGCTAAACTGGGGCAACGCACACGATCAATCTATACCCTGGGAGGAAATCATGAACGAAGGATTCATCGCGGCGCAGATCAAGCGCACCAACCGCAATCTGCTCATCACGCTGATCATTTTGTTTGGGCTGGGTATCGGACTGCTGGCCGTGTCGGCCCGCTATCTCACAAACGTCCTGTCCGGGCCGAGCATCATTGATCGCGCCGCCCTGCTTAAGGTGACCAACCCGGACGCCGTCGCGAACTACTACGTCACAGTCAAAGCGGATCGCAACGTCGATTCTGGTTTCACCCAGGTGACGACGACCCGCAGCCGCTCCGGCTCGGTCACCAACACGCGCACGTCGGGGTACTACCGGGTCTTGCTGCTGGGCGACAAGGCGATACTGGTCAAGACGTCGACCGCGATGAGCGGAACCACGGTGACCGGCGCGCTGGCGGGGATTCCCAGCGATGTCAAACGCGACATCGTCGACGACATCATCAAGGATGTGCCGGACATGAAGGACTCATTTCTGCCCTACATGCTTGACGCGACGGATTTCAATGGCGGCGCATTTGCAATCATTCCGCTTCTCTTGATACTCTTTGGGCTGGGTGTATTTGCCCTTTTGCAATACCTGCGCCGCTCGTCCAACCCAGAGAACCATCCCATCATGACGGCCCTGGGCAAGTTCGGTCCGGCCCAGCAAGTCACGGGCGCCATCGATGCCGTGCTGCCAGCCAACACCAAGGGGCTGGTCCTCCCGGTCCTCAATCTGATCCTGTTTCCGGGCATGTATGGGATGAAGGTGAACGGCATGGCCGATCTGGCCTGGGCCTATCGGGTGAATACCCGCCGGCGCGGGGCATCGGCCTCGGCTCCGACAATCGTCTCGGTGAATTTGTTCGGGAGGAATGGCAAAGTGGATGCGGCCCCATTCGCCTATGACGAAGCCCGCGCCACAGCCCTTCTCCAGCAGATTAGCCAGAACGCGCCGTGGGTGGTCCTGGGCTACACGGCCGAGATCGAAAAATCGTGGCAGTCCAACCGGGCGGCCTTCATCAAATCGGTAGACGATCGCCGGGCGCAGATGACGGCCGGGAGATAACCGGCGACAGAGCACCGAAGACCGAAGCCGGCGCGCACTGGCTTCGCTCATCGGTCGGAAAGAGGCGGAGAGGACAGGATTCGAACCTGCGTCGGGGTTTAGCCGAACACGCTTTCCAGGCGTGCGCATTAGACCAGGCTATGCTACCTCTCCGTTCGTGCCCTGCATTATATCGAGCGGCTGTCAGTAAGGTTTGGTCAGGTGGATAAGGTTGATAAGGTGGATAACGTTGGTAACGTTACGAACCTTACGAACCTTACCGAACCTTATCCACCTTACAAGCCCATCGCCGGCAGCATCCTTTCGCCCGCCACGACATTCCACGACATGCGCCTGGCCAACGCAAAGCCGGTATCGATGAGTTGCTGCTTGCGCCCGGCGCTGCGGGGCAGGCTGTCGATGATGAACCACGACGCCCCATCCGCGGCGCGCTGCTCGACCTGGTTGCGCTCCCAAGTCCCAATGCTCATCGGGTCGCGCCCGCCCAGGTCGTAGAGCGAGGTGTAGTCGACAACCCGGACGTTATTGAAGGGCCCGGCCCCCTCGCCCAGATCGCGCACCGCCTGTCGGGCGAAGCCGACGCACCCGCACGAATCGCTGACCACGCACAGCGCCCCGGCCGAGAGCGGCTCCATCTGGGCGATGCCAAAGGGCTCATAGATACTCTGGCCGAACTCAAGGTCGCTCCCGGCCCGCAGATCGCCAAAGCGCATATCCTCGGACATCAGCGCGCCGATGCGCTCGCGGTCCCAGCCGAACTGGTTCACCAGAATGATCCGTGAGGCGCGGGCTGTCGCATTGAATTCGGCAATGGCGCGATACAGGGTGTCCTCAGGATCGACCAGGTCGGGCCAGCCAAAGCGGTGCCGGCCCGGCCAGCCATACGCCTGGCTCATCCGCCATGCATCGGCGCTTGTCCGGCCGGCCGGCCGGACCGACGAAAGCATGAAATGGACGGCGCTCTCGCCCCGAAAGGACAGATGACTGTCGAGTTTCTCCATGACCCGCAAATCGCGCCACAGCCCTTTGCTGGGCACCATCCGGGTGACATGCGAGAACACCCAGGTCGGCGCGATCCCGATCATGCGCCGGGCGAACTCCTTGAGCCGGGCGCTGGAAAGGCGCGTATCTCCGAGCGTAATGCGCTGGCTGGGCACGCCGTTGTAGATCAGGCTGATCGGCTTGCCTCGAAAACCCGGATCGAGAAAGTGCAGCTCGTCGACCACTGGATCGCCCACCGCCATCACCACATCGCACTGGGCGGCCGTGCGCACCAGGCCATGTTTGAAGTAGCCGCTCCAATCGCCGAAGACCTGATCGACGGTCAGCCCGCGCGGCAGCGCCTGGCGCAGCACGTTGTAGAAGCGCGTATCGTGGCCGCCATCGCCCTCGACCAGCGCCCTGGCGGTCGGCACTTCGTGGGCGACATAGGCGCTCCGATACGCGCCGGGCCGGGCAAGCTCGAGTCCATACCACAGCGGCAGGCCCATGAACTCGTGGCAGACCACCCAGCGCGGCTCCGGCGCTGCGGCGTCGCCATCGAGAATGGCATTGAGGGCGGCCGCGGAAGGCTCGGCCATGCGCATGAAGTGATTGAACTCATCAACGCCGGCGTAGCGCGCACAATCCAGCCCAAAGCGCCGCCACACAAAATACTTAAAGCCGTCATAACGATCCGCCTTGGCCTCCGAGGCATCGGCCAGAAGCAGCTCGTGGACGGCGCCACCGAACTGGCGGGTGGCATAGCACAGCCGAACGCCAAAGGCGGCTTCGATATCGCTCAAGGCGTTGGCCAGCGCTGGATCACAAGCCATCATCCCGCGGTCGGTGAAGAAACGGACGAACAGGTTGTTGCGCGGGGCAAAAAGGCGATCCATCTCGGCCGGATCGTGAGTGTCCATCGGGCCGACGACGATGCTGCGCTGGACTCTCGCCAGGTAATCCGGGGCGCTTAGCAGGCCGTCCAGAACGGCCCCGATTCCGCCCACTTTGTAGGCGGCTTCATGCGTGGCGTGAATGAGAGTTGGCATGTGTTTGTGGTGTGTGCGTTATGCGGATCTCGCTTCGGCAGGCTGCGCGCGCAACGCATTCCGGGCGGCCCGCGGCGTCGAGCGACGGCATAGGTTGAGTGTAACTGGGCGGAGGCGCGGGCGCAAGGTGGCGAATGACCTCAGCAGATTCGCAACAACGACGGTCGGCGGTCCAGTATTCGGGTACGATGCCCAGGTGACCTCGAGAGACGCCACCCGTTGGAACGCCCGTTATCACGATCCGGCCGCCCGCAGCGCTGACCACCCGGCGGCGTTGCTGCTCGAGGAGATTGAGTCGCTCCCCGCGCATGGTCTGGCCCTGGATGTCGCGATGGGGCTTGGGGCCAGCGCGCGCCTGCTCATGGCGCGCGGGTTGCGCGTGATCGGGGTGGACATCGCCGAGGTCGGCGTGCGGGCCGCGCGCGTTCGCGCGCCCGGGCTTATGGCCGTGGTGGCCGACCTGGAGCGCTTCGACTTGCCGCCGGCCTGCCTCGACGTGATCGTGAATTTCCGCTACACCCAGCGCTCGCTCTGGCCGCGCTTCCGCGAGTGGCTGCGGCCCGGCGGCTGGTTGCTGATCGAATCGTTCAATCCCGCCCAGCGCGCGCTCCGCCCGAACGCCGATCCGGGCTACTTCCTGCAGCCCGGCGAGTTGCGCGCAGCATTTCAAGAATGGCGCATCGTGCGCTGCTACGACAGCGCGCCCGAACGGCCCGACTGCGCGGGAATTGTGGCGATCGCGATCTAAGACCGCGGATTGCTGTCAGCTCGAGCTTGCTGCGGTCTGCGGTCCATGCATCCGAGCCCCGGCCGTCAGATAACTGTCAGCTTCTTTTCGAGCCAATGCTCATAGACTCCTTTTCAAGACACGCGCCTTGAAAAGGAGCACACATGAACGCGCTGAAGATTCGCTTCGACTACAGCCAAATCGATGACATCGCGGGACGCTTCAGGCATGAGGCGGATGAGGCGCAGCGGGCGCTCAAAACGCTCGCGCGAGCAAAGGATGAATTACAGGCCGGCGAGTGGATCGGAACCGGCGCCCAGGCGTTCTATGCCGAGATGGACGCAGCCGTGTTGCCCGCAATGACGCGCCTCGTTGGCGCATTGGTTGCCGCCGCCGAGTGCGCGCGCGCCATACGCGCCCTGGCCGGGCAGGCTGAAGCGGATGCCGCTGCTGCGCTCAGGCGCATCCCGGCCGAGGCAAACTGGGCGCCATCGCCGATCCCCACTCCAAAGCCGACCCCGCCACCTGATATGCCTTCTCCGCTGGCGACCCCAACTCCAACGCCAGAAAGCAACCCGCCAGAACACGGCGAGCGCACCCCGCTTCCCTTTCCGATCGGGACGGGGATCGGGCTTGCCCTCAGCCTGATGGCGAAGGCCGGACCCAGGGCGATCCGAAGCGCGGCCAAGTCCGGCGGCCCCCTGGTCAGCGTCGCCATGAACGCCATCAAATACGGGGCGGCCGATGCGGATGGCTCGTTTGACTGGAGCCGGTTCATGATCGCCAACGCCAAGGACCTCGCGTTCAGCGCCGCGCGCGTGCCCCTTGCGGTCGGTTTTGACGCTCTGGCTGCGGCCACGGGCGCCGCGGGCGGGGCCACGGTTGGTACATTGCTGGGTCCCGAGGGCACCGCGATCGGCGGGGCGATGGGCGGGTTGGGAGAGGCTGCCCTGGCTGTGCCGCTATCCGGGCTTGCGGCCTGGGCAACCACGGTGGTCATCGATTCGCTGATTGGCGATCAGATCGTCGACGGCATGGACGATCTCTATCAGCGCAACGTGCGGCCGTTCTTCAACCCGCCGGCGCCAAGACCCGCCCCGGTTGGGCCGCCATGACCTCGCTGACGATGATCGAGGCGGAGCGCCGGCTGGCCGGGCATCCCGTCGGCGCGCGCCGGAGCGACCTGTGGTTGCCGCTGGCCTGGCTCGCCGAGACTGCGGTGTGCGTAGCCGCCTGGCCGGCCGGCGCGGAACCCATTGAGCGCCTGGGAGTCCCAATCGCGCTGCTGGGTGCGCAGGTCGTGAACTTTGCCGTGGCCTGGCGTCTGGCCGATGCGCGCAACCCACTGAGTCGCGCGGTGAAACAAGTGAGCGAGGCGGCGGCCTTCGCGGGCACGTTCGCGCGCGGCGGGCTATGGCTGGCGGCTCGGCTCGGCCACGGGTTGGCAGGCATATCCCTGTTACTGGCGTTGTGCGGGATTGCCTGGGCGGTCGAGGGCGTGGTTGCTTCGCATCGCGCCGGGCGCCACCCGTATTCTCGCGCGCCGCGGGTAACGCCGGCATCTCCCATACCCGCGGCAGCCACCTGCTGGGAGTCAAGCTGGCGCTCGGATTACGCCCTGGCGCCTGCCTGCATCGCGATTGCTGTGGCGGGTTGGCCGATGGGTCGCCTGGCCGCCGGCGACGCGCTGCTCAGCGGGTTGTTTACGCTGCTGGCGCTTGTAACAGGTGGATTGTGGTGGTTGTGCGCACTGCGGCTGGCCGTGACGCTGCTGTATCGCGCCCGGCTCAATGCGAGCCTGGCATTGCAAGGAGAACATCGATGAGTCATCAACTGGCTGGCCTGCGCCTGAACACCGGCGAACTGTGGGTGATCTTGAACGAGCTCAATTTGGGCGGCGGGTTGCTGGGGGCCGAGGGCGCGCTGGTGGCCCACTCGGATCCGGACCGGGCCGCCATGCTCCGCGACGGGCGGGCGACGCTGCTGGCGCGCGGATTGCTTCGGGTGAACGGCGAAGGCCGCCTGGCGCTCGCCGACGAGCCGCGCGCCTTGATTGCCCGCAGCGCGCATCCGGACGCGGCGGTATGGCTGATGCGGACGTCGGGGGCGGGCGCGCCCGCCCAGGTGTATGTCGCACTCAACCAGGATGGCGGAGTTGCCTATCGCCCCGACGCTTCTGGCGTCCACGACTTCATCCCGATCCCGGACGCGAATACGCTTTCGGCGCTGACGCAGATGGAAATGGCGGGCCTGCCAGAGTGCGCAGGTCTGCGCCCGCGGGTCTGGCTGGCGCCGACCGCGGTGTTGGGGCCGGTGGCGGAAGGGACCGAGGTGGGGGACGGGGACAATGCTTGCGTCAACGCATTGGTCGGGTGCGGCTTCAGCGCCGCTGATGCGGAGGCGTTTGTCGCTGCGGTTGCCGAAGCCGAGCTGCGCGGCGCGTTGACGGGCTTTGCGCTTGGGCGGGCCGGGATCTCGCTTACCTGGCTCGGGCATGCCGGCGCGATTTGGACGATTCGCCTGGACGGTGAGTCAGGGCTGTCTCTTTTGCGCCGCTGCGGGGGCGCCGCCGCCCGCCAGCAGGCGGCAGCTATCGCCGCGGATATTGCTGGGCGGGTGTGGCCGCGCGGGTAGGCGGGACCCTTATAAACCGGTCAACCCTAAGGGTTGACCGGTTTACACGTAGTCAACGCGGCTCATGACAAGTCCAAGTCCGCTCGAACCGGGCCTGATCTATCACATCTACAATCGCGGCACGAACGGCGAGAATCTCTTCCAGTCGAATGGACAGTTCGAGTATTTCCTGGCGCTGTATGCTCGCCATGTGGTACCTTGCTGTGAGACGTTGGCCTACTGCCTCATGCCCAATCACATCCATCTTGCGATCCAGGTTCGCGATGGCCCCAATTCAACAACCGAGAAGAGAAACCAAGGGCGCAGAACAAGTCAGGTGCTCGGAAATCTCTTCAACGCTTACGCGAAATCAATCAACTGCACTAACAAGCGCACAGGTAGCCTGTTCGAGCACCCGTTCCACCGAAAGCCGGTCCTGAACGATGCATATCTGGCAAAGCTAATCTCGTATATCCACCTGAACCCGCAACGGCACGAATTTGTCAACGACTTTCGATCGTGGCCCTGGTCGAGCTATATTCATTTGCTCGAAGCGGATCACGCTTGGCTGAGCCGCGACCGCGTCATGACGGCCTTTGGAGATACCACGTCATTCGCGGCAGCACATCTGGTCTGGACGGGATGTGAACCGGTCAACCCTTAGGGTTGGCCATGCGCGTTACAGGCAGCCACAAACCCATCAAACAGCGACTGCATCTCGGGATGGTGGAGCATGGCCTCCGGGTGCCATTGCACGCCCACCCCAAACGAATGATTCTCAACCTCGATGGCCTCAACAACCCCGTCCGGCGCCAGGGCGGTGGCGCGCAGGCCGGCCCCGATTTTGCCAATCGCCTGATGATGCAGGCTGTTCACGCTCAGAATCGGCTTGCCCAGAATCCGCGAGAGATGGGACTCCTCGGCGATTTGGACCGGGTGGGCCACGTGGTCGTCGGGATAACCCGGATAGAAGGTGTGCTTGTCGGCCCCCGGCGCGCGCGAGACTTCCTGTTGCATCGTCCCGCCCAGCGCCACGTTCACAATCTGCGCCCCGCGGCAGATCCCAAAAAACGGGCGGTCTTCATCCACAAGCGCCCGGATCAGGGTGAGCTCGGCCCGATCGCGCCCGTCGTCGATTCCGCCGGTTTCAGGTTCGCGCTCAGCGCCGTAACGGGCCGGGTCGATGTCACCGCCGCCCGACAAAAGCACCCCGTCCAGCGTCGAGGCGATGGCGCGAACCGCCTCATCCGGCAGGTTGTAGGGGATGAGCACCGGCAGCCCGCCCGCCCGCTCGATCCCGGTGACGATCCCATCAACCAGCGTATCCAGCTCGGCTCGAATCGGATCACTGGCCGCATGCGTCGTGATGCCAATTAAAGGACGCTTCATGCCTGGGTCACCTCGCGAACAAGTTTATTGAGATCATAGTCCGACGCGGGCACCGCGGCCCACAGCGCGTCGTAGGCTGCAAAGAAGCGGGAAAGCTTTTCGTGCTTCGGGCCGGGCTCGGGGGCGATGTCGATCCCGCCGACCAGCAGCATCCGGGCGAGCAACTCCTCGAAGCCCTCGTGGTTGAAGTAGGTGACGCCCTGGAACTCATTGACCCGCCAGTGGTTGCGCACATCCGGATCGGCGGCCAACACGCGCAGAATGGCCGGCGCCTCGGACGCCGTCTTGCGATGCCAATCCTGGTGCGTGACCAGGGCCTTGACCAGCGCTGTCGCGCGCCAGGCCTCGTCGCTCGAACGCCCAAAGTCGCGCAGGGCCGCCTCGATGATGCCGCTCACAAGCCACTCGTCCATCCGCGCCCGGGCCAGCGCGGCGGGGTCAACCGCCTGTCCCTCCGGCGCGAACCGGCCCAGCATATGGGTAAACAGCCAGGGCAGGCAGAAACTCCACTTCTCCGGAGTGTCGATGACGCCTTTGGTTGCGAGCGCCCGCTCGACTTCGAGACGCGATTCGCGGGCCACGGCCGCGATGGTCTCCGGGCTCGACTTTGCCCCGGCCAGCGCCGACGCCTCCGCATACAACGCGCGGCAGCGGGCCTCGATCGTGTTCAACACCGCTTCAGGCGGGGTCGGCGCCGCGGCCAGCAGCTCGTTGAAGTGGCGGGCGTTCACCAGGGCCCGATACGCGCCATACAACGGCTGGAGCCAATCCATCCGGAGGGCCTCCGCGATATCCGGCACGCCGCCGCCGGCCAGGGCCGCCTCAAGGGACGCATAACGACCATCGGTATCCACCACCTCGCGGAAACCGGTGAAGGCCTGGCACTCGTACGGGCCGAGATCAAAGGTCATCCCGTTGGCGACGATATCGCGCGAGTTGCGCAGATACTCGAGCCCATTGAACTGGTCACGGAAGATGACGAAGCGATCCGCAGCGTCAGTCAGTCGCAGCCCCTCGCTCAGCGGGCGGGTCACCAGGACCTTCGCATCGCCGGCGCCGGTCTTCTGGGCAAAGGCGACCGAATGCTTGACGCTGCCGCGGGTCGTGGCCTGCCGGTTGTTGAAGAGGAACAGTCCGCGCTCAGGTCCATCGCCGTTCGAGTAGACGTAGACGTTTTCGTCCACGCCGCCATCAGCGACGAAATCGTAGAGCAGGAAGTTCTCCGAGCCGGCGAAGACGCGCCGCTTTTTGAGGAGCGGCACGATGACCCGCTCGTGATACGCGATGAAGCCCGCGTCGGGAACTTCGTTGTAGTAGGCCCGGCGGTACTCCATGCCGTATTTTTCGGTGAAACCCTCGAATTGCCCGTGGCCAAACATGGGCAGTCCCGGGAGTGTGGCCGCCATCGCGCACACCCCGAAATACTTGTCGGCTTTGCCGAATTGCTCAACCGCGGTCTTTTCATCGGGATTGTTGAGGAAGTTGACATACCGGTTGATGATCTGCGGATCGAACTCGAGCGTATCGCGCATCACCCGCCGATAGCCGGCGTTGTCCTCGTCGCGCAGCATGATCATGAACGCGCTGTTGTAGACCCGGTGCATCCCCAGGGTGCGCACAAAGTAGCCCTCCAGCATCCAGAAGGCCTCGGCCAGCAACAGGGTCTCGGGCGCCTCGATGGCGGCCCGTTCAACCACCTCGCGCCAGAACTCCTTTGGCATCAGGGCGTCAAAGTCGGCCCTGGACATCGCGTGCGACGCGCGCGAGGCGATCCCCGTGCCACTGCCCGGCTCGGGGTACCACAGGCGCTGGATGTGGCGCTTGGCCAGGACCATCGCGGCGTCGAAGCGAATGATCGGGAACTGCTTTGCGACGCTCAGGATGCACTGGATCACCTGCTCGCGGGCCACCGGGTTGAGATAGTCGATCTGAGCCGTGTCGTTCCAGGGCAGCCCAGTGCC
>JBDSIP010000399.1:0-4942 GCA_039917915.1 Thermoflexales bacterium | reverse complement strand
CGGGATGACGGGTGTTGTGTTGGGGGCACGACCGCGAAGCGAAGAGAGTGCCGCCGGCCTCGATATGGGTCCCGCGCTTTCGCGCGGGATGACGGTGTTGGGGGTGGGCGCAGGCTGTGGCCGCGAGCCCCCGGCCTCGGCATGGGTCCTGCGCTTTCGCGCGGGATGACGGACGTCAGGCATGCCGGCCCACCCGCCCATGCCCGGCACCCCGGCAGGGGTGCCCGAAGGTAGCCGGGGGTTAAGCGAAGCGATACCCCCGGAAACGTAGCGCGCGATCGAGACGCGGCGCATGCGTGATGAGTTTGCCCGGCATCCGTGATCCACCCTGCGTGTTAAACTCGCTTCGTGAGCGTTATTTCCCCCGATTCAATCTACGATCTCATCACTCTCGAAGACGTGCGCCTCTCGCCGGATGGCCGTTTTGCGGCCTTTGTGCGAGTCGCCGTCGACAAGGCCGGCAATCGCTACAAACGCACCCTGTGGCTCAAGGACCTTGCCTCAGATGCCCCGGCCACCCCCTTGTCTAACGGTGTCAAGGATGGCGCGCCGCGCTGGCGCGAGGACGGTGACTGGCTGGGCTTTCTGAGCGGGCGGGATGGTCCACCGGCGGTCTATGCCCTGCCCATGCGGGGCGGCGAGGCCCAGCTCGTGGCTGCCCACCCGAACGGTATCTCGGAATTCGACTGGTCCCCCGGCGGCACGCGGATCGCTTTCGCGGCCAGCCTGCGGGCCGATGAGCGCGCCCGCGAGGATGAGGGCGTCGCGCCTCCGCCGGTTGACCCCAAGGCCCCCGATCGGAATGATCCGCGCGTCCTCACCCGCCTGCCGTATCGGACCGGCACGACCTTTACCGAGGACAAGTTCCGCCATCTCTACGTCGCGGATATGCCGCCCGTGCCCGGCGAGGGCGAGCTGCCCAAGCCCCGACGCGTTAACGATGGCGAGCTGAGCTTTGAGGGCCCAGTCTGGAGCCGGGATGCCAGGTCGCTGTTGAGCTGCGCCTCGCGCGATCCGGAGAGCGGCAACCTCTTCCTCTTCATCGACGCGGTTCGGGTGCCCCTTAACGGGGCCCTGAGCTTGTCGAAGGGCGCTGAAGATCAGCGCCCGGTCCTCACCTTCGAACGCCTCACCAGCGCCGGGGAGACCGTCCACAATGCGACGCCCTCTCCTGACGGCCGTTGGATCGCCTTCACACGTCGCAACGAAGACAACGCGATGTTCAAGAGCTTCCGCCTGGCCATGCTCCCGGTCGCCGGCGGCGAGGCCGTCGAGCTTGCCCCGGGCTTTGTCGGCGACATTATGGGCCTGCGTTGGGCGGCCGACAGCGACAGCCTGGTCTTCCTCGCCGAATCCGAAGGCGCGGCGAATCTATATCAGGCCGAGATCGAGGGCGGGCCGGCCACGGCCCTCACTGAGACCACCCACGACATCAAATTTTTCGATGTCGCCACCGATGGGCGGATCGTTTTCATCGCCTCGACGGTGGCCGATCCGGCCGTGCTCTTTGCCCGCGAGGTCAGCGGCGCGATTCGCCCGCTCTATACCCCCAACCAAATTGCCCTGAGCGCCGGTGTTGCCAGTATTGAGAAGATATCGTATCGCTCGGATGCGTTTGACATCGACGGCTGGATCGTCAAGCCGACCGATTTCGATCCGACCCGCAAGTACCCGCTCATCACCCAGATCCATGGCGGCCCGGCTGTGATGTGGGGGGCGGCCACCCAGAGCATGTGGATCGAACTGCAGGCCATGGCGGCCGCGGGCTATGTTCTCTTTCTGTGCAATCCGCGCGGCTCAGGCGGCTATGCCGAGCGTTTCCAGGGAGCCAACCGGGGCGATTGGGGCGATGGCCCGGCTCTCGACGTCCTGCGCGGGGTCGACCTTGTTGTCTCTATGGGTTACGTCGACCCGAAGCGGCTTTGCATTACCGGCGGAAGCTACGGCGGTTACCTCGCCGCCTGGATCCTTGGCCACGACAAGCGTTTTGCGGCGGCCTGCGCCCAACGGGGCGTCTTCAACCTGATCTCGTTCCGCGGCACGACCGACATCACCTTCTTCAGCGACATGGAGATCGGCGTCTCGCCCTGGGAGGACATCGAGAAGTTGTGGGAGCAGTCGCCGCTCAAGCACGCTCCCAACATCGAGACGCCGCTGCTGCTCGAGCACAGCGAGCAGGATTACCGGGTGGCCATCGAACAGGCCGAGCAGCTTTTCGTCACCCTGCGCGAGCGGCGCAAGACGGTGGAGTTGGTGCGTTGGCCGCGCGAGGGTCACGATCTCTCCCGGGCCGGCGAGCCGCGCCACCGGGCCGAACGCATCCGGCGGATCATCGCGTGGTTTGACAAATATGCGCCCGCGGGAGCGCAGGCGGGCCAGGCATGAAGCTTCTACGCGGGACGCCACCCGAGATCAAGCGCTTCATCAAGTTCGCGGTGACCGGCGGGGTTGGACTTGTCATCGACTACATCGTGTTGAACATCCTCGCCCACGTCCTCGATGTGCCGTCGCCAATCGCCATCGCGGTCGCCTTTGTGTGCGCGGCGCTGAACAACTTTATCTGGAACCGGCTGTGGGTGTATCCCGAGTCGCGCAGCCAGCCCAAGCGCAAGTTGCTCCCGGTTTTCATGGCCGTCAACGCCATGGGCCTCGGGATTAATGAGCTCACCCTGCTCGTGCTCGAGCTTCCTCTCGGCGCGCTCTTTGGGAGCGCCTTTTTCGGGCTGAATGTGACCAAGGCCATCGGAGCCGCCATCGTCATGGTCTGGAACTTCATTGTCAATCGCTTGGTCACTTTCCGCAGCGTGAAGTGGGGGGCAGCCGGCGCGACGGGCGCCGCTGACCCAGGCGAGATCGACAGCGCGCTTTAAGTGGCCACGATCACGCTCGATTACACGCCGGCTGAACGACAAACCGCCGGCATTGGCCGCCTCACCCGCGAGGTGACGAAGGCGCTGCTCAGCCTGCGCACGCGGCATGAGTTTCGGCTGTTTGTGATGGGACGGGCGCAGATGGTAGACCGCAGACCGCGGACCGCAGACAGCAGTAAGCATGCTCCGGTCGGCGGTCCGCGGTCTGCGGTCGCTGCGGTAATCCGCACCCCGCTGTCCGACCGCAATCTCCACCGCCTGTGGTTCCGCTTGGGCCTGCGCCTGCCGGTCGAGAACCTGTGCGGCCCGTGCGACCTGTATCACGCCACCGATTTCGTCCTGCCTCCGACCCAGCCGCGCACCCGGACGGTGCTGACTGTCCACGACCTGACCTTTGAGCGCGACCCTGGCTCGGCGGTGCCCTCGCTGTTGGCCTTTCTGCGCCGGGTGGTGCCGGCCTCGGCCCGGCGCGCCCACCATATCGTCGCCGACTCATATGCGACCGCTCGCGATCTGACGGAGCTGTATCAAATCCCGCCGGACAAGATCACGACGGTGCACTCGGGCGTCGATTTTCGTTTCACGACCCTGACCCGCGGCACGGCCGCGCAGGAGAGCCGCGAGATCCGCGAGAAATACAAGCTCGGCCCGCAGCCGTATCTGCTGTGTGTGGGCACGCTCCAGAAGCGCAAGAATCACCTGAACCTCGTGCGGGCCTTCGCCCGGGTGCTGCGTGATTGGCCGGCCGGCCCGCCGCCGAATCTGGTGATCTCAGGCGGGCGGGGCTGGCTGTATGAGGAGGTCGTGGCCGAGGTGGCGGCCCTGGGCCTGGGCCAACAGGTGAACTTTATCGGTTTTGCCGACGAGGCCGATCTGCCCGCCCTTTACCGGCATGCGCGGGCCTTCGCCTTTCCATCGATCTACGAGGGCTTTGGCCTGCCTCTGCTGGAGGCCATGGCCAGCGGCGTGCCGGTGGTGACCTCGAACGTGTCGTCGCTGCCCGAGGTGGTAGGCCAGACTGGGCTGATGGTGGATCCGTATGACATCGAGGCGTTGGCCGCCGGGCTGGACAAAGCCCTGCGCGACGAGCACTGGCGCGCCTTCGCCATCGAGGCCGGTCAGAAGCGCGCCCAGCAGTTCACCTGGCGCCGCGCCGCCGAACAACTGCTCGAGGTCTACGACAATGCTCTGGGCGCGCGCGTCGACAGGTGAGGGATCAACCTTGGCGAGGGAATGCGACGCCGTGCTTAGGTATCCGCGCGTGGATCCGGTCGCGGAGCGACCGCAAGAGGGTAGCCGTGGGTTTCAACCCACGGGCCGCCAAAATTCATCGCGTCGCGCCGGTCGTTGGGGCTCGAGCTCCGCGGGTTGAAACCCGCGGCTACCTGCATGCTGTCGCTCGGCGACGGCCCAATTCTCTCCATCGGCGGGGAGTTGGCACTGCTTTTGGAACACGGATTGGCCAGATGCGCACGGATCACCACGGGAGATTGTTTATTGTTCCATCCGTGACAATCCGCGCGCATCCGTAAAATCCGTGTTCCAATGTGCCTATCGAGACGATGACCAAGGAAACCCACCCGCCCCGCCTGCGAGACCTCCCCATCGATGAACGCCTGGATGCCGTTGCCCGCGCGGCCGGGCTGAGCGACGCCGATGTCGCGGCGGTCCGGGCCGGTCTCAGCCTCGAGCAGGCCGGCCACATGATCGAGAACGTCGTCGCCACCTATGCCTTGCCGCTCGGCATCGCCGAGAATTTCCGGGTGAACGGCCGGGACGTGTTGGTGCCGATGGTGGTCGAGGAGGCGTCGGTGGTGGCAGCCTGCGGTTATGCGGCCAAGCTTACCCGCGCCCGGGGCGGATTCACGGCCACCAGCACCGACCCGATCATGATCGGGCAAATCCAGGTCCTTGATGTCCCCGACCTCGACGCCGCTTTGGCCCGGATCGCCGCCGAGGCCCCGGCCCTGGTCGCGTGGCTGAACACGGGCAACCCGTCGACCCGCAGCACGCATGTCCGGGCGGTGGGGATCGAGGGGCGGGTGGTTGCGGCGGACGTAGAGACGCAAAAT
>JBDSIP010000398.1:0-3230 GCA_039917915.1 Thermoflexales bacterium | reverse complement strand
CCATACCGAGCCCGTGACACTTCGCGGACAAGACCAGCAGTTGAGCCGCACCTTGAAGGTGCGGCTCAACGCACGCTCACCGCCCAACGACCGGCAGGTATAACCAGGGCAGCAACACCGGCGTCGCAGTGGCCGTCGGCGAGGGCGTCGATGTCGGCGTCCCGGTCGCGGCCGGCGTCGGGGTCGAAGGCGCCAGACAGTCATTGCCCAGCTTCAGGGTCACCGTGTTGACTCTGCCCAGGTCGTTGGCCACCAGGTCGGCCGCGCAAAACTGCCAATTCCCAGTCGCGCCAAGACCCACAAATCCGGCAAACGAGGCCAGCGAACCCGCATCGCCATCCGGGTTTGGCTGATACGCGCAGCGTCCGTCATCCCGACACACGACATCGGTGCCGTTAAGCCCGCCGCCCATCGTCTCCGCGTCAGGGAGTGCGCCATCCGCATACGTGATCGGATATCCGGCCAGCAAATCCGCCGAATTGCCCGAGACCCCGGGGCGATTCAAGAGGGTGAGGCTGGCCCCACCCGGCGCCCGCAGCGACAACCTCAGGTCGTTGATCCAGGTGTGCGACATCGCGACCCGCACACTGCCACTCGTCACCACGCCCGCCCCGATCACCGCTACCGCAAAGCAAATGGGGGCCGGGTTGTTGTCCTGAATTAATGCGTTGGGCGTGATCGTTACTTCGGCGCCGCACGCGGCCGGGGTGATCTGAGTCGTAAAAGTCAACGCCGGCGACCAGGCGCTCTCGCCGCAGGCGTTGACCGCCCGAACCCGCCAGAAGTAGGGCATGCCGTATTGCAGCACAACGTTGGATACGTAGGTCGTCAGGGGCGTGGTGGCGCTGACGGCCAGCGACGCGAAGCCCGGATCGCCCGCCACCTGCAGGCCATAGAATGCCGTCGCTGGCGCGTCCGTCCAACTGAACACCGGTGCCGGCGACGAGCCTGTGATGCCCGCGGCCGGGGAGAGGAGCGTCACGGGCGCTGCCGTGCCGGTCAAGATCGCCAGCGTCGCCGATACGGCATGGGTGAGCGTCGCCGCCTGGCCGCTGAACACAAGCACGCTCGCGCCCGGGGCTGCGCTGCCGGTCGAGATCGTGTAGGGGATCTGGGCGGCGGGCGCCGATGGAGCCAGCGGGTCGGCCAACGCGCCGGCTGGCAGACCCGATACGGTCAGCGAGACGGGTTGGGCAAAGCCGTTGATCGCGCCCAACGTCAGGGTGTAAGCACCGGTCGCGGGCGCGCACAGGGCCAGCGCGGACGGCGCGACGGCGAGGGTGAAATCTGGTGTGATGGGGACTGTGCCGTTCACGCCATCCAGGGCCGTCACGCCGGTGCTTGCAGAATCGAGCCAGGCCTGCAGGCTGGATTCCGCCGATCCGCCGCCCAGCCAGGCCGGCGCCAGCCGCCCATACCAGTCGTTGCCCTCGACCCCGCAGGCCGATGTCCCACCGTGCAGGGTTGCCACAATCCGCCCGCCGCCGTCGAAGAGCGGCCCGCCATCTGAACCCGGCTCGGTCGTGCCGGTCTCATACCCGCTCACCCACAAGTGGGAGTTGTCACCTGGGGTGGCCTGCCCGGCATATGCGGTAATCGAGATCGGGCCGGTGTCGAAGCTGATCCGCTTCTCGTCGGCGTTGGGGTGATGGACAATCGCTCCGGTGCCTGGCGCAACCGGCGCAACGTTCCACCCGGCGTAAAAGACGCCCCAGGAAATCGGGGGCGCGCTGCTCAACTCGAGCAGCGCGCTATCAGTGGCGGTGTAGACCGCCCGGAGCGACGCGCCACTCACAAAGCGGGCCCGGCTGCCGTCGCCAGGGTTCCCACTTGCAACACTGCCCGGCGCGCGGCAGGCCGAGTTCTCAAATCCGAAATACGCCACGACACTCGGCGCGCTGGCGGCCGACAGATTGCAGTGCGCGCCCGTCAGAACATACGGCGGCCGGCCCGGGCCGGTCGAATTGACCAAGGCCCCAGTGCACACGTACGCGCCGCTGACCTGGATCAGCGCGACGCTGCGGGTCTGCGAGCGCAGGATGTCGGCATCACTGCAGACCACATCGACATTGCAGGCCCCGGACTCAGGCAGCAACGGATCGCGAAAGACGCGCCCGACATTGGCGAGCTGGACATCGACATCTCTGGCAAGTGCGCTCGGGGCAACGACCTCGATGATAGCCGCGGCGCCCTCAATGGCCGGCGTCCACAGCTCTCCGCCCGCGCCGACCGCGTATGGGCCCAACGCCGATAACCCATCCGCGCCAAGAATCCGCAGCGACGCGCCCGCGGGCAGGCGAAACCGGCCAAAGCCAAAGGTCAGCGCCCAGGCGCCCGGCGCGCGCACCGTGAGGCGCCAACGCCAGATCTGGCCGTCATCCTCGACCTTGCCGCTGTTACGGGGATTGGCGGCTACGGCGATGGGCGCGGCGAAACGACGGGCGAGGCCAATTTCAGCCGAGGCCGCCTCGGTCTCGCGCAGAGCAATTGCGTCGATGGGCGGCAGCACCAGTTCAAACGGCACGGATGTCGGAGCCATGGTCGTGCCCGCCCGCTCACTCGCCGGGGCGCAGGCCACCAATGCCGCTGTCGCGACAATGTTCAGAGTCAGCCGGAGAGCGCCGGTTATCGCATGGGCGGATCGCATTGCGCCCGCATTATCGCGGGAGGCGACGTTTCGGTGGCCGTCCCTCGACAAACGCCAGGAGCCGTCCACCGCGAAAAATATGCGGCTGGATCACAATCCCCGCGCTTCGCGCGGGGATTGTGATCCCGCCACCCTTTTTGGGTTGACCTTTAGCCGCTGCTGGCGTCGGCCTTGTTCTTCGTCACCGACACGTTGAACTTCGTCATCGTCGTCTTGCCGGCGTCATCGATCAGCGCGTGGTGAACGCCGACGCAGAACCGATTCTCGCCGGTCACACCAACAACCTGGTAGAACCACGGGATGTTCCAGGTAAGCTCACCCTTGCCCGTCTTCGGAGTGCCGGTCCGAACCGTATCCTGGCCAGCCATCAGCGTACCCTTGGCGCTATTACCGCCAGCCTTGGCCTTGATGAACTTGCCCATGACCGGGTGAACCACCGTCTCGGTGAATTTCCCGGTTCCAGAGATACTCACTGGCTTGGCCTTTTCGAGACATCCGCTGCCTTCCCAGGGCGCCTGGCCCTCCCGGATTTGCACCCATTTGAAGGAGACATCCTTGGGCGACAGATAGATCGCGGCCTTGA